>NZ_JBHVPG010000003.1:0-232219 GCF_042887545.1 Streptomyces sp. NPDC057939 | reverse complement strand
CCGGTGATCAGCTTCATCGCGTTCCGATCCCAGCCACCACTGGCGGGAACGGTGTAACCGACGTTGAACTCACCAAAGCCGCCGTCGGCCTTCGCCAAGGAACTGTAGAAGCCGACGGAACCATTGGCGTGGTGGTAGACCATCGCCGCGTCGGAGCGGCCGTCACCGTTCACGTCACGCTGTGCGACGGAACGTCGTACCGTCTCCTCGATCCAACCGCCGAGGTCGTCGGCACGTGCCGAAACGGCGCCGGTGCGGGACTCCGCGGGGGCCGTGCCGAGGCAACCTCCCTGCCAGGAACGGCTGTTGACGCCGACCAGCTCGCCGGCGGCGTTCAGCAGCGGACCGCCGGTGTCGCCCTTGCAGATGGCGTCGGTGCCCTTGCCCGTGATGGTCAGGGTGGTGGCGTTGGAGGTGTTGAGGGTGAACGCGCCGGTGTGGGTCTTGCCGGGTGCCCACTCGGTCCTCGTCCGCCCGAACCCCACGGCGGTCAGGTCGGCACCGGCCGCCGGGGCGGCGCCTGCCTGCTTGATGCGCGCGGTCCCGCCGGCGGGAGTGGCGAGGCGGGCCAGGACGACGTCCCGGTCGGTGCGGGGGACGAGCTCGGAGACGTCGACGCGCCGGCCGTCGCCCAGGGTCACGGTGGTCTTGAGCGCCGGCGCACCGGCCGGCACCGCGGTACCGGGCGTCGCGGCGAAGCAGCCGGCCGCGGTGAGGACCCAGGAGTCGTCGACGATGGAGCCGGTACATCCGCGGCCGTTCGCCTCGTCGCCGATGTTCAGCTTGACGACGGAGGCGTGCCGGCCGGCCGCCGCCTCCGGGCCGGAGACGGCTTGGGCGGAACCGGCGGGAACGATGCCCGCGGCGACCGCGGTGGCGATGACGAGCAGGCCCGATATCCGCGCGGTGCGCGGACGGAATGCAGACATGAGCGGTTTCCTTCAGGAACGGGATTGGGTGAGGTATGCGTACGCGTCGAAGTTCGGCTGCGCCATGTGCCGTGCGCCGTGCGCCGTAGACCGTGGGCCGTAGGCCGGCGCCGGTCACCTGGGGGCGCCGGCGCCGGTCACTGGATCCGAGTCCTGGTGACCGGCGCCGTCCGGCTCATCGTCGCGCCGGTGTCACGGGTGTGGTCGGCGCCGGGTTGCGAGGGTGGGTCAGCCGTTCCAGGTACCGGTGAGGGCGAGGTGACCGGGGGCGCCCGGCAGGCCCGGGGTGGGGACGGTGGTGGCGGGGGCCCAGGTGCGGTCGGTGTGGCGCGTGGTGTGCAGGAGCTTCCCGTCGGCGGTGGTGACGGCCACTTGGACCTCACCGGCGATGTTGGCGGTGGCCACGGACTTGGCGGTGACCGTGCCGAGGATGGACTTGATCTCGGTCAGCGGGCTCCAGGTGCCGTTGAAGTTGCGTACGGCGTGGTACTGGCGGGTGCCGTTGTCGGTGGCGATGACGATGTGGGTCTCGTCTCCGGCGCCGATCGTGCTGAGGGAGGTGATGGGACCGGTGGCGCCGGCGGCGCCGGCCACGTCGCCCCAGTTGAGCCAGTTGCCGTTGGTCTGGCGGATGGTGTGGTACGCCTTGCCGCCGCTGAGGGTGGTGACCTGGAGTTCACCGCGGACGACGGCGGTGGCCGCGCCGGTCACGTTGGCGACCTTGCCGGTGGTGATGTCCTTGAAGGGCGTCCAGTGGCCGGTGGCGTTGCGAACGGTGTGCAGGGCCTTGCCGTCGGCGACGGCGACGACGTGGAGGTCCCAGCCGATGTTCGTCGCGGTGACGCTGGTGAGGTTGCCCAGGGTGCCGGCGACCTCGAAGACGTTGCCGAAGGTGGCCCAGGTGCCGTCCTGCTTGCGGATGGTGTGGAACAGCTTGCTGTCGTTGCTGACGGCCAGGACGTGGGTGTCGCCGTTCATACCGACGGCCGCCGAGTTGCGAAGCCCGCCGGGGACCGCGCCGGTCCGGCTCTGGACGTCGTTGAAGCCGGTCCAGGAACCGTCGTTGCCGCGGGTGGCCTGGTAGAGGCCGCTGCCGGATTGCACCAGGGCCTGGGTCTTCCAGCCGGGGGTCTGCGGCAGGATTTCCTGCTGCATCCAGCCCCGGAGGTCGTCCGCCCGTGCGGCGATCGCGTTGGTGCGGGTTTCGCCGGCGGGGGTCCCCAGGCATCCTCCCTGCCAGGAACGGCTGTTGATGCCGGCCAGTTCGCCCTTGCCGTTGACGAGCGGCCCCCCGGCATCGCCCTGGCAGATCGCGTCGGTGCCCTTGGCCGTCAGGGCCAGCGTCGTCGCATCGGCGGAAGAGACACCGAACGCGGCGGTGTGCACCTTGTCCTGCACCCACTCCGTTTTGGTCCGGCCGAAGCCTGCCGCCGACACGGCGGCGTTCACGGCGGGCTGCGCGGCGGCGAGCTTGATGGGGGCGATGCCGGTGACGGGGGCGGACAGCCTCGCGAGGACCACGTCCCGGTCACCGCGAGGAACGATGCTCACCACGTCGAGCGTGGTCGTACCGATCCTCGCGGTGGCCTTCAGCTCCGGCTTGCCCGCGGCAACCGACGCTCCGGGCGTCTTCGCGAAGCAGCTCACCGCGCTCAGGACCCAGCTCTCGTCGACGAGGACCGCCGAGCAGGCCCGGCCGTTGGACTCGTCCCCGATGGTCAGCCGGGCGGTGTGGGTGTAGGTTCCGGCGGCGGCGGGAGTGCCGGCCGCGGCCAGAGCCGTACCTGCGGGAATGAGCGCGGTGGCGCTTGCGATGGTCATGGCCGTGGCCGACCACATCGTGCGCGGACGTATGCGGGACATGGTTTTCCTTCGAGGTTCCGAGAACTGTGGCAGATGGCTGGGGCGCCGGTCGGGCGACCGAGGGCGGGCACGGGTGGCGCCCGGATCGCGATCTCGCCGGGGGGCGGCGCGGGTTACTTGGTGACGCGGATCTCGACCAGGACGTGGTCCCGACCGTCCACGGACTCGCCGACGCCTTCCCAGGTCTTCGCCGGGATGTTGTACTCGACGCGGTCGTTCTCGGCGGTCATCGCGAGGTGGGTGTTGCCGGAATCGTCGGTCCGCACTCCGTGCACCGACTTGAGTTCCAGGGTCAGGAAGCCCTCATCGCCGATGACCTTGAAACACACGTCCGCCCGGTCACGGGCCAGGAACTTGAGGAGGTTCTCCTCGCTCCGGCAGTCGGCGAGCACGATGTGGCCGTCGCCCCGCTTGAGGACGATGCCCTGCTCGGCCAGCACCTTGTCGGCGTTCGGGTAGTTGTAGTCCTCGATGGCGTATCCCGGTCCCGTTTCGGCGACAGGTCCAGCGGTGACGTCGGACGGCTGGCCACCCCCGGCCGTCACGGCCCAGGCCAGTACACCGGCCGCGGCGGCGGTTCCAAGAATGCGCTTCCATGCGTTGCGTGACTTCATGACAGTCCTAGCTGTAGGTATTGATCAGGGGTTGATGCCGCAGGGGCGGCGGCGCGCCGCACGGGCGGCGCCGCCACCTCGGCGAGTTCCGGAGAGGGCGGCCCGTCAGGGGCGGGACGCCGTGTGGGCCTTGGGCCCGCTCCCGTTCGTCAGGCCGTTCGTCAGGCCGTTCGTCAGCCCGTGCGTCAAGCCGCACGTCAGGCCGTTCGTCACGGCTTCAAGATGACGTCGAACTCGATGACCTGGGTCTTGGGCGACATCGGACCGGAATCACCGACGATCTTGTCGATGAGCGCACCCACGCTGTTGCTCCACCAGTCCGTGTATCCGATGACCGGGGGGTGGGTCGCGGACTCGATGTCCGACTCGTTGTACGCGGTGTACCGCCAGACGACGGAGCCGTCCGCGTTCTTGCGGGTGGGGGTCATCCGGACCTGGTGCGAGCCCAGGAACGTGTACGCGAGGTTTCCCGTGAGGCCGGCCGTGGAGAGCGTCCCGTAGTCCTTGAGGTACTTCCCCGCGCCGTCGAAGCCGCCGAGCGAGTAGTCGTACAGATAGGAGCGGCCGAGTTCGAAGTTCCCGTTCCGCGTACGGTCGGCGAAGAAGGCGAGGGCCTTCTGCGTGTGCTCGTGCTCACGGTAGACGCGGGTGAGTTCGTCGTTCGGGCCGAAGCACTGCGACCGGGGCCCCTTTCCGGTGAGCCAATCCACGCCCAGTTCCCACGGATTGGTGTTGTTGCTGGACTCGATGGGCGTGCCGAACGGCGTCAGGCAGCTCTCGGCGCCTTCGGGGAGGCCGTTCTTGCCGGGGACGATGGGGACCTTCGAGTTGTCCAGGGCCTTCTGGATCGCCTCGCGCATCGCGGCCTCGATGACGAGGTGCTTGGCCTCCGACGCGGCCTGGGAGGCCGCGCCGGCGCTCGCCCCGGCCGCGAGCGAGGCCTTGCGGGCCGCGGCGGCCGAGGCCGCGGCGTCGGAGGCGTAGGAAGCGGCCTCGGTGGCGGACCGTACGGCGCGGGTCGCCGCGCTCCGGGCCACGCTGCTCGCCCTGCGCGCCGCCACGGCCGCCTGACGCGCGGTCTCGGCGGAGCGTGCCGCGGAGGCGGCGGAGGCCTCGGCGGACGCCGCGTTCTTGCGCGCCTCCTCGGCGGACAGTTTCGCGGCCGCGGCGTAACCCTTGGCACGGTCGGCCCACTCGACCGCCTTGGCGGCCGCGTCACGTGCGAGGGCTGCCGCCTCGGAGGCCCGTGCCGCGTTCTCCTGCGCCTCCTGGGCCACCTTGGCGGCGCCCGCGATCATCGCCCGGATCGCGCTGATGTGCGTGGCGTGGTCGTGATCGATCCGCGCGAACTCGTGCTGCGTGGTGCCGATGAACCGGCGCAGCATGTGGGTGTCGCCCTCGAGCGCGATCTTGGCGGCCGCCTTGACGTAGGGACCTCCGTTCGCCAGGAGGGTGGTCGCCTTCACGCGGTCGTCCTCGCGGACGGCCGCGGCACGCTCGACGTGCAGGAAGACGTGCAGGGCCTGGGCGGTGCCCTTCTCCAGCGCGGCCACGGCCGCACGGCGCTCGGCCGGGCCGGTGTTGTCGTCGGCCAGGATCGTCGTGGCCTCGACCCGGTTGTCGTCCTTGGCCGCCTCAAGTGCTCCGTTCTCGAGGAACGTCCGCACCTTCGTGGGGTCCTCGGTCCTGAGCACGGCCACAGCCGCCAGGGCCACGTTCTTGGTCGAGATCGCGGCCATGGCCGCGACGTTCTCGACGTTGTCCTGCCGCAGGGCGATCAGCCGGTCGGCGTCGATCCAGTGGACGACGTCCTCGTCCGAGCCGGCCAGCGCGAACTCCGCGGCCTGATGGGTCCACGTTCCCGCCCGCCCGATGAGCTGGATCGCCGCCTTGCGTCCGGCCACCACGGCGTCCGCGGTCCGGCCGGCCTTCAGGGCCGACTCCGCCGAGCCGATGAGCGCGAGCAGTTCCTGCGACAGGCGCGCTTCCTGGGTCCGCTCCCGGTTGTACCGTTCGAGCTGATTCGTTTCGGCGCTCGCCTCCAGCCGCGCCCGCTCGATCGCCTCGGCGGTCTCCTCGGCCAGTCGGGCGGTTTCCGCCTCACGGGCCGTCTGTTCGACCGCACGCGCCTTGTCGACGGCGTCGGCAGCCTTGTTCGCCGCCTCGACGGCCGCGTTGGCGGCTGCCGTCGACCGGTTGGCGTAGTCGACCGCCTGGCCCGCGTGGTTCGCCGCCTCCATCGCGGCCGCTGCCGCCTTCTCCGCGTGATCGGCGGCACTGTTGGCCGCGTCCCGCGCCGCACGGGCGGCGGTCGCCGCCTGCCCTGCCAAGGTCCGCGACTTGGCCGCGGCCCGCGTCGCCCTGCCCGCGGCGGCCTCGGCCACGGCGGCCTCCCGCTGCGCCACGGCGGCCTCGGACTGCGCGGCGCCGGAGGCCACGGCCGCGTCGGCCGAAGCCCGAGCCGCGGCGGCGGCGTTGAGGGCCGAGCCGGCGGCGGCCGCACCCGCGGCGTCCGCCGCTTCGGCGGACTTGGCCGCGAGATCGGCCTTCTCCGCCACGGCGCGGACGAACTTGACCATGGCCGTGGCGGCCTGCGCCGCCGCTCGGGCCGCGTCCGCCATCGCCGCGTCCTTGGAAGCCCCGATCGCGGCCTGGTACGCCCGGGTCGCCGCCCGTCCCGCCGACGCGGCCGCTGCCGCGGCGGCGTGCGCTGCCGCCACCGAACGCTGCGCGGCGGCCTGCGCCGTCCGCGACGCCGACACCGCGGTCGACGCGGCTGCCGCCGCACCCCGGGCCGCCTGCGCCGCCTTGTTCGCGGCCCTCGCCGAACGCTGGACGTCCTGATTGGCGGCCTCGGCCTCGGCCTTGGCCTCCAGCGCCGCCTCCTTCGCCTTCTCGGCGGCCTTCACGGCCTGCTGGGACAGCTCGACGGCCTCGTCGGTCTTCCGGCCGGCGCGCTGCCCCTCCGCCTCCACGACCTTGACCAGCTGCTGGATCGTCGCGGTCTCCTCGTCACGGGCACGGGCGATGTACTGGCCCGTTTCGAGGAACCACCGGATCGCCCTCGGCGTCCCGTCGTCCAGTGCCCGCTGCGCGTACACCCTCACCTGTGGTGACGCCGTCACGAGGATCGACGTCACCTGCACCCGGTCGTCCTCCTCGTGGGCGGTGAACTGTCCGCCGCTGAGGAAGGCGCGCAACGCGAAGTCCGAATCGGCCTCCAGCGCGGCGGACGCGTCACGCTTCACCGCACGACCACCGCGGGCCATGACCGTGGTCACGGCCACCTTCAGGTCCTCGCGCACCGCGCCCTGGAACCCGCCCTTGAGGAAGGCCTCGACCGCCGCCGTGCCCCCCGACAGCGCCGCTCCGATGCCTTCGCGAGTCGCCTTGCCCGCCATGACCAGGGACTGCGTGAGGGTGAACCTGTTGTCCTCGGCCCGGGCGGCGGCCAGCTTCTCGTCGAGGAACGCCTTCACGTCCGCCGTGCTGCCCACCAGGGCGGCGGCGGCAGCGGTGCGGACGGCTCGGCCGCCCGTCCGGTACGCCCAGACGACCTTGCCGCGGTCGGTGTCCGGCAGGCCGGACCCCTCGGGCACCGCGGCGGACCCGACCGGACCCGCGGCGTACGCGGACCGGCTGAGCACCGTGCAGTTGGACAACGCACAACCGGCCGCCACCCCGGCGAAGGCGGTGAGTATCTGACGTCTGTTGAGCTGTCGTGAACGTGATGCCATCACGACTCCCTTCTCTTGCGCTGATCCCGACCAGGACGTGCTCCCGGCCTGACGGGCTGTCATGGTCGGTGGTCCGCACCGGGTGTGCCGTTCGGACTCGGTGAACACGACCGCGATGCCGTGTTCTCCGGTGACGCCGACCGGGTTCGCGTTTCGCTCCCCGGCGGCGATCACCACTCTCGGCGCACCGCGGGGGTGGGCGGAAGGGAAACCGGCCGGCCGAAAGGGGCCCTGACCCGTTCCGGCCTGGGCAAACGCCCTCCGGCGCTCCCCCTCCCACTCCGCGGCGCATCCGGAACCCGGGCGCCATCCCCGCCATCGGAGGCCTGCGGTACGGCACGTTCCGCAGGCCGCTCCACGCAGCGAAGTACCTGTCGGATCCCGACCACCGGGGGCGAATTGCCGGGCAGGACAACTGGTCAGGGCAGCTGGACAGGGCAGCTGGACAGGGCAGCTGGACAGGGGCGAGTCCTTGGACGCCCGGCCCTGCGTCGCCGGCTCCGTTGCGCCGGCGAAGGCAGGTTCACCTGACGCCGGCCGGAGCGGGTGGGCAGCTCGGGCTGAGGGGCGATTCGGGCGGGTGGGCAGCTCCGGCTGAGGGGCCGGCCACAGCGGGTGTAGGGGCCCACGCTCCCGGCTCGACGTGGAGCAGGACGGATCGCGGTGGCACGGATCCATGCGGGGATCCCCTGCGGAACGTCGTCCTGGAGCCTGTCCCGGTCCGGGACCGGGACGACCACACCGAGCAGGTTGGCGGCGACCACCGTCCCCTGCCGGAACGGGGCACCGGCCTGCTGGAGCGCATGGAACTGCTGGAGGAGCAGAAGGAACCGCTGATCAGGACGCCCCCGGCCGCCCCGCCTCGGCGGCTGGAACCCGTACGCCTGCCCCGAGGCCAGGGGCGGGTCCGGTCCGGCGGGCGCCGACGTCCGGTCAGGGCTGGTCGGCTTTGGTCAGGGTGCGTCGGGCGGTACGGCGACGATGCGGCCGTCCACGCACCGCGTCACCAACAGCGGTTCCCCGCCGGGTGCCCGGGCGGCGTGGAGCTGGAGTTCGCGTCGGGCCGTCCGACTCCAGCCGCCGACGGTGGCCGCCCAGTGCGGGTGGGCGTCGATCCGCAGGCCGGTACGCAGCAGTTCCGCGCGCATCGCGCGGCCGTCGGGCGGCGGGGAGGCCGCCAGCCGGTTGAACAGTCGTGTCCAGTGTTGCTGGAGCGCGACCAGGTCGTCCGGGAAGCCGGCGTTCGACGGTCTCGGACCGTCCCGACCGGTGCTCACGCCGCGGTACCCCAGCCACGGGCCCGTGCCCGGCGGCGCAGGTCCGCCCCGCCGGCCCGGGAACGCCCCGGGGCCGACCAGTACGGGTGGGCGTGGATGCGGCAGGAAAGGCTGATCAGCCGCCGCCGCAGGACGGCCGTACCGGAGCCGGGAGGTGTACGGGCGAGGGCGCTGTAGGTCGTCAGCCAGGCCGCCTGGAGGGACAGCAGATCGTCGGGGAAGCGGAGCGGGTCCATCCACCCAGTGAAACATGTGTTCGAATTATTGAGCCACACGCGAGGACCCGTTGCGGACGGGGGACGTGGGTGTGGGCGGGCTCGGCGTCGCAGTCGGCCGCTGAGCGCCGTAGCTGACCGGCCTGCCCGACCATCCGCCCGAGAGGTGCTGGGGGGGGTGTCTCGTCGCGCCGAAAAGGATTGTCACGAAGGCCGGACATCGTCGATGATCACCTCATGACGACCAGAAAGGGCCATGCCGTCTAGGCGCCCCGCTCACCTCTCCCCCGCTCTCCTCACCGCCGCCACCGCCGCTCGCGCGCCGCCGACCGCCGCTCACCGCAGCGTCCGATGGCAGTACCCGACGGCAGTGACCGCCCACCCAGGAGAGCCCGCCCGTGCAGAAGACCGCCCTCGTCCCCCACCTCCACCTTCCCCGAGCGCACCACGACCGCCACGTCCTGACCAGTACCGTCGATGTCTTCGGCACCGCCCACTGGCTGCTTGCCGAACGAGCCCCGCAGCCCCGCGGCGACGTACCGCCCGTCGACGCCCTGGTCGTCTCGGTCGATCCCGACGGCGACGTGGAACTCACCGAGCTGAGCGGCGTGCGGGGCCGCCGGCCGTACCTGGACCGCCTGCCCGACGGCGGGTTCGTCGTCGCCGTGTCTCGCACCCGCCGGTACGAGGAAGCGAAGCAGGTCCAGGTCTTCGACGTGCTCGGCCGCGAGACCTCGTCCTTCTCCGTCGGGGACGCCATCGAGCACCTGCTCGTGGACGAAGCCGGCCACATCTGGGTCGGGCACTTCGACGAAAACCCGGTCGGGATCCGCCGCTGGAGCGCCACGGGCCGGCTCGTCTGGACGTCGGACGGCGCCCGCATCCCCGGTCTCTTCGACTGCTACGCCCTGAACGTGTCGGGCACCACCGCCTGGGCGTGCCCGTACACGGACTTCCCGCTCGTCGAGATACGACCCGACCGCCCCGACCGGCCCGTCACCGTGTGGACGAACGGCATACGGGGCGCCCACGCGGTGGCCGTCCACGGCGATCGGGTCGCCTTCTACGGCGGCTACGGCGAGGAGGGGGACCGACTCGCCCACGGCAGGCTCACCGAAACATCGGTCGAGCCGAGGGACGTCGGCCTGCTCACCCTGCCCGATGGCTCCGCCCCCGGCCGCCGGCGGATCGTCGGCCGAGGAAGCAGGATCTACGTCCAGGCCGAGCCGTTCACCGCGTGGGGCGTGTTCGACCTCAGCAGCTGCAGCTGATGCCAAGCACAGGGAAGACCGATCGAGCCGCTGGCCGACCATCCGACGGCCCGTTCCGCGAGGAGTTTGCCGCGGCGGCGCCCAGGAACGGCGCGTCCTCCCGGATCCCGGAGCCGCCCCGCACCCCGAAGGCAGTCGCCATCGAGGTACGGGACCAGAACCACCCAAGGCAACGTTCGACGCCCGGACCTGCGGCTCAGGGCTAAGGCGTGGGCTCAGGGCATGCTGGTGAGTGGCCAGAGATTCGGAGCGCTGCGTCGGATCGCCGCGCGTATGTGGACCATGGCCAGCACGGCACTCATGTCGGTCTTGCCCACGGTGTACCGGACGTGATCCTTGCAGAACCAGAGCGCGTTCTCGGGTTGCCCCTCACGATCGGTTGGTGGCCGTATCGCACGGAAACGCACGAGGGTGAAACTCTCGTAGTCCTGGTCATTGTGGGACGCGGTGCAGATCGGAACTGCGCAATACGGAGGCATCACGGCTGGTCAACTCCACTCCCCCGAAAGAACCTTGATCGCAATCCTATGTTGGGACGGTCACACGCCTGCCCACCCCGTCTCGGTTTCGACGTGGTCATTCGACCGAGGCATTCGCAGGCGCGCCGACTAGCCCGCAGTTGCGCTCTCGGCATGGCGTGCCCGCACGGCGGCGATCACCCGCTGACGTGCCAACCGCCGGGCCTGCTTGAGCTTCGCGTCTGCCAACAGGAGGGGCGCGAACCAGATCCAACCCCACACGCTGTAGGAGACGGTCCCGCTCAGCACCAGCGCCTTGTTGGTGACGAGGACCAACACGAGGGCGGCCCCGTACGCGACCGCCCGATGGCGGACCATGAGCCGGAGCGGGGCTCGCCAGGGGCCGGCCAGCAATTCCAGTGCGGCCGCCACCTCGGCGGCTCGCAGGTCCTCCGGATGCGCGGGCGCCCGTACACCTTGCTGCAAGGCCTCGGCGACCTCGATGCCGTGGGACGCCTGAGTCGCACGCTCGGCCCGCGCGGTTGTCGTCCTCTGCCGCACGTCCTGCCAGTAGCCGCGCCCGGCCCAGCCGAGCGCGTCCTCGACCCTGGCCGCCTCGGGCGACCCCGCCGGAGCCAGCACCGCGATCCTCTCCTTCAGCAGGACCGCGCGATTGCTGCGCCCGGGGTGTTCCCAGCTGTCGGCCCGCAGGCACAGCTCCAGGTAGGAGACGAGCAGGCCGAGGTCGTCCGGCCATTGTGCGAGCCCGGTCTCGTAGGCGGTCTCCGCCTCGGCATCGTGGTCGTCCTCGTCCTCCGCGGCGTGTGCGAGACCGAGCCATCGATAGAGCACCGGATCGGGCCCGAGTTCGTCCAAGCCGGACTTGGCCGCCTCGCGAACCGTCGAGAACCCACCCACCGCGAAGAGTTCCTCGCAGCGGTCCGCGTAGTCGTCGTGTGTCATTTCCCCGCCCGCCCCGGTCGATCGCCCAGTCGATCGCCAAAGCCACCATCTGTTACACGAAATCGCAGGTCAAGGCCCACATTCCGCCATCGCCGGACTTCATCGGCCGGGTGAACGGCGCCGTCGGCCCGGAGCACCCGCCTCCGGAGAACTTCCCCCACCGGCAACACGGTTGGTGCAGTCGTCGCCGACCACCCCCCGAAGCGTCCTCCAACCAAAGGCACACACCCCTCAAGACCTTCGCAACAGCACCGTCCGTCCTGGTCAGGGGCTCGGTCCCGGTCGGCGTCGTTGACTGAGGTCATCTCCCGGCGGGGTGTGTGCGGGCGGACCCAACCAGACCGGTGGGTACATGTCCGCCTGACTCAAAGGCCGTTGGTCACCCACACCGAATTAACCTTAAGGTTGACATGCGAGTTAACCCTAAGGTTAAGTTCAGTGTCGAGATGGATCGAGGCAGTGGGAGGAGCCCTACAACATGGCCGAGTCACAGATCCCGTCATGGGAGTCCGCCGTGGCAAGCGAGGAAACGCGCCAGGCGTGGCAGCGCACCAGCTCCGCGAATCGCCGCGCCGCGGCCCTCAGCCGCGGGGTCGAGGAGTTGGGGAGTCAACAGGAGGTCGCCCGAACCCTGGGGGTGAGCGCTGCGGCGGTCAGCAAAGCACTCGGTCAGGCACGCCAGAGGAGCGCCGGCGAGGTGCCGCCCGCCGACTTCATGGAGCTCGACCTACCTCGTACGGCGGGGCACGTACTGACCCTTGAACAATGGCGGGCCCTGCCCGCCGACCGGCAGGCGGCCGCGGCCGAAGCTGCCGCGCTTCGGTGGGGCGCCATCGCGACGGCCACGCAGCGGCTCGCGGCGCAGTTGAAGGAAGCCGGGGCCTACCTGTACGAACGGACGCCGTACGACCCGGAGAACAAGACCGTCGAGCAAGAAGAAGCCGTCCAGAGCGACGAGGCGGACAGGGCGGTCAAGGCCGGTGAGAAGCCGGCGCCCGCCCTGATCGGGCCCGACGATCTGCGCGTCGACCCGCTCCCACTGGCGACCGTCTACCTCGACCTCGGCGAAGCCATGCGCGCGCGGACCCTGGAGGCAATCGGCTCCGAAAGGTTCTGGAGCAGCCTCGCCCACCATGCCCCCGCCTCCGACTGACCCCGACGCCCCTGTCGGACAACCCGCTCGGGGAGCCGGTCCGCACCGGCGTGACCCCGACGAGTACTCACAGAGGAAGCACGCCGGGGAAGGCGCCGTGGTCGGCGTGCGGCGAGGTGAGGGCGAGCCAGCCGTGGCCCCGGGTCCCGGTCCCTGAGCCGACCGTGTCCGGGTCGACCGAGAGGTGACCACAAGCGGTGCGCGCACCGGCGGTTCCCGCGTTGGGCGGAGCATCGTCGTACTCCGCATCGAAGTCGGGGTCGTCGACCGCGAGGGTCTCCCAGGGGAGCGGGTCGCCCTCCCATTCGGGGTCGCTCTCGGCGGCGTACTGCCGGATCACGTGACCTTGCTCGGCGACGAACCACACGTCGGAGCCACCGTGGTCGTCGAGGAAGAAGAGCTGCGCCCGGTCACAGTGCCGGCTGACGCGCTCGACGGTCTCGACCATGTCCTCCCAGCCGTTTCCGACGAGGTGGGCGTACGAGCCGAAGACGAGGCGCCAGCCGTCCAGTTCCGGGGTGATGAAAACGCGGCCCACGGCCTGGACGGCGCCGTCGCCGCCGGGAGCGGGCACCTGGATGTCCTGGCCCTCCACCGCCTTGACGCCGGCGGTGCACGTGATGGGTCGCCGGTGGTGGAGGTCCAGTGCGTCGAAGAGGCCTTCGTACGAGGCTCCCGGCACGGCCAGCCACCATCCGAAGAGCTGGTGCGACGGTGCGCTCGGGGTTTCGCCCGCGATCTTCACCCGGATCAGGCGCTCGATCGTCGCACGGTCGCGGGCATCGAGCCCGTCGATGCCGCCGCCCGCGACGAGCACGGCCATCGCGCCCCGGCGGGTCCGCAGTGACGCGGCCGGGTCCCGGCGCAGGGCGCGCAACCTGGTGCGGTACGCCTCGTGGGTCAGGCAGGCGTAGTCGTCGGCCTTGTAGGGGGCGGTGCGGCGGCCCGCGTAGCACGCCAACAGGGCACGCAGCCCGGCGTCGGATTCCGTCCGCAGCCTGACGAGTCCCGCGAAGCCGTTGCCCGCCGCGCCGCGAGCGGGATCGGTGGCCAGCTCCGCGTACCGGTCGGCGCACCGCTCGTCGAACGAGCCGAGCAGGCGACCCACCGCCCAGTCCTTGATGTGGCCGCGCCGCCAGGCCGCGAGCACGGCGTCGAAGGCGGGCGGCCCGATCAGGGTCAGGATCCGTATGACGGGCTGGAGCGTGGCGGTCGACCGGGCGTCGGCGACGCTTGCCAGCAGCGCGGGCACCACATCGTCGGCGCGCTCCGTGAGGAGCGCGAGGACGGCCTCGGCCCGGGCCCTTTCGTCAGTGTCACGGTCGGCACCGCCGGCGTCGACGCCGACGCCGACGCCGACGCCGGCGGTGGCGGTGGCGGTGGCGGTGGCGGTGGCGGTGGCGGTGGCGGTGGCGGTGGCGGTGGCGGTGGCGGTGGCGGTGGCGGTGGCGTCGATCGGATCCACGAGGTCACGGATACGGCGGAAGTGTCCCGAAGCGCCAGGTACCTCCGGTGCGTCCACGGTGTCCAAGGCGCCGCGTTCGCGCAGCGTGCGGAGGTCGTCGAGAAGAGATTCGATCTTCATGCCGCGCACGCTATCCGGCCCCGCTGACAGGGCAACGGCACACTCGGCCGCACCGTCGCACGGCCCTCCGACCACCACATACAGATAGCAACTCATCTTCCCCGTAGAGGAGTTCGAGGACCGATGACCCTGGCCATGAAGCTCCTGCACTCGTTCCCGGACAGTTGCCGCATGCGGCGATGGAGGTCATCGCGCGGCCGCCCCGGCCAAGCTTCCCTCCCTCAGCAGCGCGGCGGACTCGGTGAGCAGGTTGGGGATCAATTGCGTCTGAGTAATCCTTGCCATACTTGACATGCAGTTGAAGTTAATCATGGGGCTCTATACCTTCGAGACCAGAGCGCAGGACGCAACGTCTGACGCAGCCTCACCAACCCGCCTCACAAAGGGAGTAGCACCATGTCCAAGACCTTCAGGACCACCGATGCCGCCACCGCCTCCGATGCCCACCTGCTCGACGAGACCGTGATGGTGGTGCGTGCGGCCGGTGCGGCGTTGCGTGAGCGGTTCGGGGAGGTGGTCCGTTACCGGAGTCGTGAGGAGTTGATGCGGGCGTTGGCCGTCAATGACGCTGCGGCTCTCGACATCCTGCGTCCCCGCCTCACCGCTCTGCGTCCGGACGCGGGGTGGGTGGAGGACGAGTTGGACGGCGGGGCGTTGCCGGCGGGTGAGTGGTGGGTCGTGGACCCGGCCGAGGGCAACGTCAACCACCTGCACGGCTTGGCGGACTGGGCGGTGACCGCCACCCTGGTGCGTGAGAACCGGCCGGTGCTGACCGTGGTGCACCTGCCGTTGACCGGGGAGACCTACACCGCGCTCAGCGGCGCGGGCGCGCACCTCGACGGCCGGCCGCTGCGCGTGGCCCCCACCACCGACCTCGCTCTGGGCATCGTGGCCACCAGCCAGGCCCGGCCGGACGAGGACGAGAAGATCGTGCGGCGCGTCGGATCCTCGATCACCGCGATGCTCCTCGACGCGCTCGTCGTGCGTACCTCGGTGCCCGCGACCCTGCACCTGGTGAACGTGGCCGCCGGCCGGATCGACGCCTTCTGGCAGTTCGCCGGCGCCCGGGCCGACCTGCTGCCCGGAGCCCTCCTCGTCACCGAGGCCGGCGGACGCGTCACCGACACCGAAGGCCACCCCTGGACCCCGCGGAGCGAGGGCCTCCTGGCCGCCGCCCCCGGCATCCACACCCAAACCCTCACCACGCTCTCCCACTGACCACACACCCCGCACCCGCACCCGCACCCGCACCCGCACCCGCACAAGGATCGGATCACCATGACCACGATCGCAGTACTCGGAAACGGCCGCGTCGGCGGCAACCTCGCCACCGCCCTCACCCGCGCCGGACATCACGTCACCGTCGCGGACCGCACCCCGGGCGCCGCCGCCGACGCCGCCCGCACGGCCCGCATCATCATCAACGCCACCCCCGGAGCCGGCTCCCTGGAACGACTGGTCGCCCTGCGCGAGGAACTGCGCGACAGCATCCTCATCGACGTTTCCAACGCCACCACCGACGGACCCGACGGCCTGCCCGCCGACCTCATCCACCCCGGATCGAGCCTCGCCGAACAACTCCAGGAAGCACTCCCCGACACCCACGTCGTCAAGACGCTCAACACCATGCTCTTCCCCGTGATGACCGCACCCGCCACACTCACCCAGGCGCCGACCGCGTTCCTCTCCGGCGAGGACCAGCAGGCCAAACAAACCGTGCGCGCACTCCTCACCGACCTCGGTTGGCAGGACCACTGGATCACCGACCTCGGCGGCATCCGAACCGCCCGCGCCACGGAAGCCGCGATCCTCTTCGTACCCCACGTCATCCGCGCCAACGGATTCACACCCTTCGCCATCTCGATCGCCCGCTGATCCGCGCACGGCGCGCACGGCGCGCAGTCGCAGCCGCGCTTGTTCTCCCCCGCGTGCAGCCCGTCAGCCGTTTCGTCCGCTGCACCACCAACGGCATACGTGCCGGAGCCCGCACGGGGCTTTCTTCCACAAACAAGGAAGGAAGCCTCCGGAAAGGACTTACGGGCCTACGGGCCCCGGATCCGAGATCGGCCGCCCCAGAGCGATACGGCCAGCAACTCTCCGTGAGATTCGGGCAGCTTCGGGGTGAGCCGCCCCATAGGACCCACGTCACATACGACCCGGGATAGTAGAACCCGCAGGCCCGGTACGACCCCTTCGCCGGCCCCCACACGCACCGATGCCCTCGCGCTCGCCGTCGGGTCCTCGGTCCCCGGCTGCGAGGGCGGGTAGTAATCGGGTTCGTTGCCAGGCCGGTGGGCCGTCTGTAGAACTGGATGAGTCGCCGAGCGGCCCGGGTGTTTCACCCGCCGCTGACGAAGCCCTCCGCATCACCTGAGTGGCTCACGCACGTCCTCGACGTGCAGCGACCGCCCTCGTCCCCTGTGGAAGGCTCCCCCGTGTCGAACACCGTCATCCGCCGCATCGCCGCCTCGAAGAAGGCCCTCGCGGGCACCGTCGTCGCCCTCGGCGTCGCCGGCTCCATGCTCGCCACGGTCCCCGCCCAGGCCGCCCCCATGAGCGCCAAGGCCGTCGCCCAGCAGATGATCAAGGACCCGGCACAGTTCGCGGCGTTCAACAACATCGTCTCCCGCGAGAGCGGCTGGAACCACACCGCCACGAACTCCTCCTCCGGCGCCTACGGCCTCGTCCAGGCCCTCCCGGCCTCGAAGATGTCCTCCGCCGGCTCCGACTGGAAGACCAACCCCGCCACCCAGATCAAGTGGGGCCTGGACTACATGAACTCCCGCTACGGCAGCCCCGTCGGCGCCTGGAACTTCTGGCAGACCCACCACTGGTACTGAGCCACCAGCGGAACCCAAGACGCACAAGAACGCCCGGCCGGGAAACCCCCGCCGGGCGTTTTCGCATTGCATGAGCAAATGTCTGCCATCAATCCAAGGATCGGGCTCCATCCCCGGAGGCGGTTCAACGCCGATCAAACCGCTTCAATGATGTCCCCGACGGAGCAAACGAACCCCTTCACGAGTGCGTGTGGCAGTCGACCGGTTTCGCCCGCAGAGCTCGTACTGCCGTCGCGCGGAAAGATGACGGCCTCGGCCGCTTCGATGCCCCCGCGAATGATTCTTACGTGATCGCCTGCATTGAAGTCCCCGTCGATGAGCTCGACGTAAACCGCACTGCCCCTGTCGCTCTTGGCGAAGACAAAGACCTCAGTGACCTCTGCCCGACTCACCGGTTGATCCTCCATCAGTGCCATCCCGTTCTTCGTGGGCGGAGACCGGCCATCGCCTCCAGCAACTTCCTCGGGCTGTCGCTCGGACAAGCCCCCTCTGGGCACAGTTGCCCGGAGCCGCGGCGGCGAGTATGCCGCCGCGGCGATCCGTCGACAAGGCCTCGCTCCGCAGTGCCCCGCAGCGCCCCGTAGTACTACGTAGTACTACGGCCACCGGATCCGACGGAACGCGGCTCCGGCAGGATGAGCATGTGACTGCCGGAGATGAGCTCGTGGAGCTGCTGAAGCGTGCCGGGCTGGAAGTTGTGGAGAGTCGGTGCACCGAGGACGTGCTGCCGGTGCCTGCCGCTCGGCGCCTGATTCTGGCGGACTTGAGCGAGCCGTCGGTCTCCCTGCGTACAGACCGGCCGGACGCGATCGCCGAATTCAACGCGCAGTGGCACCAGTACGCGGTCGAACACGGGGTGATCGGCGAGGACGGAGTCTTCCTGATCGACGTCGTCCGCAGCTCGACGAGCGGTATGCCCAGCTCCTGGACCCGCGTGCGACTCACCGATCACTGGGACCTCGCCGGGGTGCTGGGCGAACGACCGGGAGAGCCCACCTTCATCTCGCTCTCGATGAACGGGAACGTCCTCCTGGCGACGGCGACGGCGACGACAGTGACAGCGACGGCCCCTGCCGACGGCGAGCTCCGACTCACCGTCATCGACCGGATCGAGGAGCGGCTGGACGCCGACGCGCAAACCGCAGCTCGGGAAACCGAGACCGAGCGGAGCAGCGCATGGGAATCCCTCCTCCAGGAACCACTCCCTTCGGAGCGGACCCGTGAGTCGTGGGCCCACGGCCTGCTGTTCAACCCGACCACACCCGACGAAATCCGATGCAGCCTGGTGGGCTTGACGCGCCACGCCCTGTGGCGTCCCGTCCCGACGGCTGTGATCGAGGCGGCCCTGACCCACCCGGAATGGAAGCTTCGAGCCCTGCTGGCCGAAGCCCAACCGAACATGACGCCCGACCAGTGGAGCCGGCTGATCCTCGGCGAACAGAACACCCGGCACCGGTGGATGCTCGCCATGCTCGCGGCAAACCGAGAAGCCACTCTCACCGACACGGCATACGAGCAGCTGGCCGCGGACCCCTCCACCAGGGTCCGCGAAGAGACCGCCCGGCTGCCCGGCATACCCGCCCGACTGGCCTTCGTCCTGGCCACCGATCCCGGCCAGAACGTGCGAGCCGCCGTCTGCCGGAACGCCTGGCCCCACCTCGACGGCCGAACGAGAGCCGCCCTCCTCGACGACCCCGCCGACAAGGTCCGCGTCGCGGCACTCCTCCGACACCACGAGGACCACCCCATGCCTCGGGCGGTCTTCGACTCCGAGGAGCTCGGCGACGAAGCCGCCGAAACCTGTCGGCTGGAGCGCGACCTCGCCGAACACTTGATCCGGCACGGCGATCCCACCCGGCGCCGACGTCTCGCCGGCAACCTCCGCCTCGATCCGGATGTGGTCGAACTCCTCGCCGCCGACCCCGACGAGAACGTGCGCTCCGCCGCGGCGACCCACCCGTCCCTCACCGAGGAACAGCGCGCAACCATCGACTACGACTTCGACCCAGGAGTCCACCACTCCCCGCTCGCGTGGGTCACCGCACTGCACGAGAACGCCGACGCCATGCGCCTCCTGGCAGCGTCCACCCACCCCCTCATCCGCAGGAGCGTCGCCAGAGCCAGGCACCTCCCGCCGGACGTCGTGGCGGCCCTCGCCAACGACGGGGACCGTGTCGTCCAGCTTTTCCTTGCCGAGTCCTGCGAAGACGCACCGGCAGACATGCTCCTGAGGGTGTGGCTTTGGTCGACGGGGAGCCTCAGCATCCCCGACCGCCCCCACGGCCACCGGAACTTCCCCCGCCACGACCTGCTCCGGTACGCGGACGATCCGAACCCGCGCCTACGTCAACTAGCGCTCGACGACCGCGAATCGACAGCCGAACTCGTGGAGCGATTCAGCCGCGACGGCAGCGAAGAGGTACGCCGGCGCGCCGCAGCCGATCCACGGCTGACGACCACCTCGGCCCTCCGCCTCCTCGACGACGCACACTCCGACGTCCGCCACTCAGCCCTCGGGCACCCCCGGCTTCCCGCACGCGTACTCGTCCGCCTCCTACGTGATGCCGACACCGCGGAGGCTGCTGCTCGGCACCCGGCCGTGCCGGCCCCCGTAATGGAGTGGATGCTCCGGTCGCTCCAACCCCCGCCGGCCACGGGCCCGGTGGGTTGGCCAGGTCGGTCTGCGGGCGGGTGTTCATGACAGTGCGACTCCTACGGTGGCAGTCCACCGAGACCGCCCGGCACACCGAGATCCGCGACCCGGACCGGCGCCTCTTCGGTACCACGCAGGGATTCCAGTCATGCGGGTTCACGGCCTCGCCGGCAGCACGGAGAGCGTGCCGGGGTGAAGTGGACGGCGGCTTGAGTTCCTTCCGTCGCTCCTCAGTGGCGTGGCTGAGCCCGCCATGGCCATCGGGTCCTACGGGCGGTAGATCACCTCGACGGCGAAGGCCACGATCACTCCCCAGACCCCGCAGCCCAGGAGCCAGAGAGCATCCAGGACGAGTCCGGCGCCGATGACCGTGAGACCACCGCTCCCGACGGCGAGCACCGCTCGCCGGACACCGCGGTCGGGCCCCCAGGAAGTGGTCATACGGACAGCATCCCGCCGGAGCGCCACGGTGGCCACGGTCCGGCGGAAACCCTGGCACGATCCTGACGCCGTCTGCCGGTTCCCCGGTACATCGGGCGGGACATCCGCTCGGCGAGCCCTGCCCGCAGCGCCGGGGGCTCTCGCCGCGTGACCTCGCGGACCGGGGTACGGAGTTCCCGCCGGTGGCACAGCCACCGGCAGGGGGCTCATCCGGCGAAGTCGCGGATGACCCGGCGTGCCAAGGTGACGGCGGCCGGACCCAACTCCGCGGCCACGGCGGCCTCGCGCGTGCCGTCGCACGCGACCACCGCCGGGTGCGGTCCGACCGTACCGACCGCCGCGGCCACCTCGTCGATCAGCCCGAACAGGTGCGGCGCGTCCTGCCTGTGGAGCACCGGTCCGTCCTTGGGAAGGCGCCGTGGACGGGGCCGCAGGACCGCCGCCAGACCGAGCAGCACGACGCCGATCACCGGTTGCGGCCCCGCGTCCCAGCCCGCCGCCACCAGCAGCACTCCCGCCACCACGAGCAACGCGGTGAAGCCGTGGACGAGCAGGGAGAGTCCGAAGGCCGACACCGACACCGCCTCCCGCCCGGGGGGCGTTCCGATGCCGGCTCCCCGCTCCAGGTCTGCCGCCAGCTTCTCCCCGTGCCGGTGGACGAGACGCCGGCGCACGGCCGCGATCCGCCCGGGCTCCGGATCGGGCGCGCCCGGGTCGACGTTCCAGTCGCAGGCGTCACACCACTCCACGTACCTTCCCGTCCACCGGCACCGGTGCCGCGCATGCGGGACACTCCCGGGTCCCCGGCCGCCGTGGCCGGCGCCTCCACGCTGTCCATCGCTGTGCTTCCCCTCCCTGCCCGCTCCTGCGCCCGAGGTCCCCGGAAGGATAGGAGGGCAACGAAAGGCCAGACCCCCCCGGGCCGGCGCACCATGGCACCCCGCTCACTGAACCGGTCCCCCGGGTGCGGCGACGGCCGGATGCGGTCGAGTCCGGGGGGCGCCGCCCGATGCGGTGCAGCACGGTGTCCGGTGGGGCAGGCCCAAGGCGACAGCTCCCACCCCCAGGTGCGCCGCCGCACTCAGATCCTCTCAACCGCCCGCCGCTGTCCGCGTCATGCGCGTGGGTGGATGTCCGTGGCGCCACCCACGTTCAGGTCACCCCCCGCCTCATCCGGCAGCCACTCCCCCGCCAACACCCGGACCCCGAACGTCCGATCAGCCGGATCATCCACGACGGCTCGCACCCCGTGAGCGGCGTCACCCCCACCGTGCGGCTGCCCGCTCACACGTCCGCAGGCTTCGACCTCCCTACCGACCTAGGGATGCAGCCGGCTCGCGCTACGCCGTTCATGTCGAGGCCCGAGCCGGCCCCTCGTTCCACCGCAGGCCTGATACCGCCGCACGGCTTGCGGACACGGCCGCCCTGTGGCTCACCGGCCGGCGCCCCCCCTGAAGTGGGCTCATTTCGGGACGATTTGGGCTAGCTTGCCGAGTCTCCGAGCGGGGTGCTAACGCCGTTAGCACCCACCCGAGGTGCTAACGGCGTTAGCACTGGAGTAGCAACTGCCGCAGAAAGTTAGCAAAACGCTTCTATTGGATCACCGACATCGCCCTCCACGGCAGTATGCTGCCGTGCATGTCATCTCCGAACTCGGGAGCTGAGCGGGAGAAGCTCGCCTCCAAGCTGCCCGCCCACCTCCAGCAGGCACTCAAGGTCCGTGCGGCACAGCTCCAGACCGATATGCAGGACGCCGTCGCCTCCGGCATCCAGGCCTGGCGGGACTGCCACGACGAGCTCCCCCCAGTCAACACCGCCGGGGCCGACTCCTTCGGCACCTACCTCCCCGAGGGCCTCTACGAGGACTTCAAGACCGACTGCCGGGAACGAGGCGTCTCCTACATCCAGGGTCTCGCCCAGTCCGTCGTCCTGTGGCTGGCCGACAACCCGGCCGAAGCGCAACGGACCACTCGGCGGATCATCGTCTGCAACCAGAAGGGCGGCGTCGGCAAGACTGCCGTATCCGCCGGTCTGGCCCAGGCCCTCGCCGAGGACCCCACCGCGGTGGGTGCCGCAGCCTCCGCCGCGATCGGGGGCCTGCGGGTCCTCCTCGTCGACTACGACCCCCAGGGCCACCTCACCCACCAGCTGGGCCTCACCGCCATCCCCGCCGGCGAGGAAAGCCTCATCACGCACATGCTGCACCGGGAGCAGGCCAAGCAGTCGCTGCTCGACCTCACCGTTGCCATAGGGGGTGACCGCTTCGCCGACCGTCTGCGGATCCTGCCCGCCGCCTTCGACGCGTTCCTCCTCGACTCGGGTCTCACCGTCTTCCGAGGACCGCGCGAAGCCGCACTGGAGCGGGCGCTGGCCCCTCTTGAGGAGCACTTCGACGTCATCGTCGTCGACTCGCCCCCCAGCCTCGGGCTCGCCATGGACGCCGCTCTCAACTACGGCCGCCAGCGCGACGGAGAGAAGCCCGGCTCCTCCGGCCTCGTCATCCCCGTCGAAGCCGAGGACACCTCCGCCCAGGCGTACGGCATGCTCATCCAGCAGATCGACTCCCTCTCCCGGGACTTCGACATCGAGATCGAGCAGCTCGGTCTGGTGGTCAACAAGTTCGACAGCCGCCGCGGCTACATCGCGACCTCCTCCCTGGACAAGTGGAAGTCCCTCGGTACTCCCCCGGTCCTCGCCGTCGTTCCCGACGTCAAGGAGCAGCGCGAAGCCGTACGCAAGCAGCGGCCGCTCCTCGACTACGCACCCGACTGCGAACAGTCCCACCAGATGAGGCAGATCGCCCGCGGGGTGAAGACCGCATGAGCAAGGCAGACATGCTCGGTGACTCCCCCACCTTCAACGCGGTCGCCCAGCCCATGAGCAGCCGCGCGGCGTCCTTCGCACGGTTCGCCGGCCAGGACGCTCCCGCCACCGACCAGGCTCCCCCCACGGCGGCCGGGACGCTCCGCGTTCCGCTGGAAGCCCTCGCGCACAACCCCTACAACCCTCGCGAGGAACTGAAGTCGGTCGAGGACCTGGCTGACAGCCTGACGTCCCGAGGAGTCATCCAGCCCCTCGCAGCCGTCACCCGGCAAGCGTTCCTGGCCGCGCACCCCGGCCACGAAGCACAGATCGGCCAGGCCGCGTACATCGTCGTCGACGGCAACCGGCGCCTGGCCGCCGCGAACCTTGCCGGTCTCGACGACCTCCCCGTCCACGTCGACGACACCCTGGCGCAGGACGCCGACACCCTCCTTGAGACGGCCCTCATCGCAGCCGTCCAGCACGAGAACCTCGACCCCCTGGATGAAGCGAAGGCCCTCCAGCGCCTCGTCGACGTTCACGGGTCCCAGCGAGCCGTTGCACGCGCCCTGGGCAAGTCGAGCCCCTGGGTCACCCAGCGCATCGCCCTGCTCAAGCTCACGCCAGAACTCCAGTCGGCCGTCGAGGACCGTACCCTCCCGGTGGAGATCGCGCGCAACGTCGGCCAACTTCCCGAGCAGCAGCAGAAGAGCGCCGCCGAGGAAGCCCTGGCCAAGCGAGCTGCTACCAAGCGACGCAGGCAGGGCAACCAAGGCGCCGACGCCGTTGCCCCCGTCGAATCCTCTCGGGGTGCTAACGCCGTTAGCACCCCACCGGCCCCCGCAACGGCAGCCACCGTGGTCGCGCCTTCGGCCCCGGCCGCTGCCGAGGCCGAAGTCCCGGCGAACGAGGGTGCCGAGCAGAGTGGGTTCTCGACGCCGGAAGCCGTCCCCTTCCTCGTGGACCTTCGATCTGTTCCCCGCCTCCCGTGGGATGACGGGATCAAGGTCGCCGAAATGATCCTCGAAAGGATGGACGCTGCGCAGCGCGAGCTGCTCCTGGAGCGGCTCCTGGCCGCGCACGGCGAGGAGTAGCCGCGCAGCAACTCGCTCCCGACTGAGCCCGTCCGGAATTCCGGACGGGCTCAGTCACGTTCCGGACCCAGGGGTGCTAACGCCGTTAGCACCCCTCAGCCTCGCCGGCGCCCGTCCCACCACCCGGCACGCACCGCTGGACATCGACCACGCCCGCACTGACCGCGCCCAAGGCCCGGCTGAAAGCGAAGGTCGTCATGTGCGGCGACCGGCCGCACATGACGGCGGACGACGGCGGACAATGAGCACCATCGCCTCGACGATCCGGATCGCGCATGAAGCCGGGGGAGAGGTCCTTCACCCACGGCAAGTTGATTGGCTGTCCTGCTTCACGGAAGGCTGACCGATCTCACCGACCGAAGGCTGACCAGTGCCTTCCGACCGGCACAGGCGCGCAAGTCGCAACGTGGCTTCGTCCCGGACATCAGGGTCTCTGTCCGCTGCCAACGCCCGAAGCTGCACGATCAGCTCGTCGGCGTCCTGTCCGGTCGCCCAGCGTGGGTCACAGTCGAGCTCCGCAGCGAGCTGATCGGCGGTTCCCTCGTCAGAAGCGACTGCACGCGCAGCAAGCACCGCCCGCAAGCCGGCCAGATCCCTCCGAGCCAGGAGAGCCGACGCCGTATCCGACGTCACACCGGTGTCCTGAACGTCCAGCAACAGACGGTGCAGAACACCAGCGACATCCTCAATCTGGTGAGCTGCCGCCAGGCATCGTCCTGCGGCAGCCCGAATAGACCAAGCCGGCGATTCCGCTGCGTCGATCGCGTCGAGAAGCCCTTGCCTGATGAAGTAGTCCACGCGATCAGGCTGTCATCGGAATGTCTCGATCGCGCCTCGTTGAGACAACACCGCAGTGGTCAATCTTCCCCTTGGCCCCGCAGGGGAGGGCGGGAGGTCAAGCTCTGTCCACACGACGAACCTACGGCGGAAAGTCCCATCCACCGGGCCGCTCGAACGACACCGGACCTCAGGACAGACGATCGGAGGAGACCTCGTCATCAGCGGGCGTGCCCGGTGAGTTGAGCATGCAAGCCAAGCACTGTCGATCACGCAGACGGCTCGGGCTGTTGCAGCCAAGGGACGGCAACATGCATCCGTAGGTGCCCATCGGGAGGGCCGGGCTCTTGTCCCCGTACTCCTCCGCGTGCACGGCCAAGCGCAAAGGCGGGCCCGCACCGATGTAGCTCCCGCTCTATGGCCGAGTTCGGTTCCGTAGCGTCCGCTCCCTTAGTGGTCGGCTCCGGAAGTCCTTCGGGGGTTGATCAGGCGGCGAGGCGGCGCGAGGATTCTTCGGGGTGATCGGCGGTGTGCCGGTCGAGCCTGGCCAGTAGATCGTCCAGGTCGGAGGTTCTTCAACCGGTGCCGCTCGGCGGCCGTCGGAGATATCGGGCGGGCGGCGGCAACGGGCATGGCAGACAGGCCGATCGAGAGAAGTGGATCACGATGAACGCGGCCTGACGCCTCGGAAGAAGCTGGCCCGCGCGACACGCCGCGCATACACAGCGGCCAGCCGCCTGGGACAACTGCGAAGAGGATTGCCGATGGCTGGAGCCCGGCCTCCCCTCCGTGGGGGAGGAACCCGACGCCGGAGTCGCTCTCAGGTATGGGTGGTCGTCGACCTGAGCGCGGATGTGGAGGTTGGAGGGTCTCTGGAACAGTGCGACGTGAGCACGCGATTCGTTGCCCCGTTCCGGGAGGGTCCGTACATGTCCAAGGTCGCCGTTCTTCGCCCCGAACCCGCAGTAGCCGATGTTCCGCTGCCGTCGCGGCGGGCCGTCAGGGCCGCCTACGCATCTGCGTTCTCCGCGACTGTCGGCTTCATCCCGTTGCACGCGGTGTGGGCACTCGGTATTCCGCTGTGGGTCGACGAGAGCAAGTTCCGCGACTGGTACGCCGTCGGCGGCGGCCCCTACCTGTTCGTGCTGGGCGCGCTGGCCGTGATGGCCGGCGTCCTGGCGCTGAGCCTGGTCCGGCCGTGGGGGCTGGTGTTCCCGAGTTGGGTGCCGCTTGTGGCGGGACGCAGAGTCCCGCCACGGACACTGGCCCACACAGCCTTCACAGTCGCGGCCTTCCTGCTTCTGTACACCGTCTGGTCCGCCATCCTGACCGTCATCCAGTGGAACGACCCCGGCATTTTCAGCCGATGGATCGTCGTCTACGGGATCCCACAGTTCTTGGTATGGGGAATCGGCCTTCTCGTCGCCGCGCACTCCTACCGCAGCCGGACGACACCGCACCACTGACCCGAGTCCACGGACGCCAGCGGCCGACAGCTGAGGAGTCCGACAGACAGGTTTCTGGGTCACCTCAGATCACCAGGTGGTCGCTTCCACCAGTGCCATCAACTCTCGACAGCCGCCCTCGAGACCGACGTGAAGCCGACGTCAGAGTCAACCCCCGAAGGACTTCCGAAGCCGACCACTTAGCAGCAGGCAGCGATGAGGGAGTTCTCCTGGAGGAAGAGGAACTCGGCGACGTGCGGAAGCGTTTGGGCGAAGCCTGACGGACCATTGCGACGAGCGAGCCTTCAGGCTTCACCTGGTATCCCACGGCGAAAGACGACAAGGAGCGTCAGATCCGGATCGCGGGAACCGCCCATCACGGTCGACCACGACACCGAAGCATGCCGACTCGTGCATGGCATGGAGGAGAGGTTCCCGTCGAAAGGAACGAGGCAGTCCTTGCAGACGCGTGGGGGAGGGGTGACTGAGCTACCTCGTGGGTCAGCTGCGGGAGCAGGCGTAGGACGACATTGACGCGGATCGCGCGAAACCTGATGGCCTTTGCGTGGGGTGCCGCGCACCTTGCCGGCCGTAGCGGGCTCAGGGTTGGATCGATGTGGTCCAAAAGAGCAGCCGCATTGGGCTGTTGAGGTGACTTGGACATGCCCTCACACCGCCCTGGAGCCGACCGAAAGCCGCAGGAGCCTCTCTGGCGGCCTTTCAGGCCAGGGGTGAAGCAATCACTCAAGGAGCCTTGAGAACGGGCCTTCAGGGTGCCATTCCGTGGGTCGCTTATAGCCCACTATTGCCTATTTCTGCGTTTTGTCATGGAGTGCTACTCCCTCTCATCGCAGCCGGATCCTGTCGGCTGTCGCAGCCGATATCGGGCGTCGGAGGCCCCGGTTACGGTTGCCGAGTGAACGAATGGAATGCACCAGCCGGAGCACCCGCCCACCACGAAGCGTTGCTGCCTCTCCTCGGGACCGACCCGGAGGCCGTCGCCTTCTTCGCCGGGGTCGCGGACCTCGATGCGACGAATCCGGCCGACCACCTCTTGGAGACCGGGATCCGGCTCGCCTCCGGGGCCCGGCTGGAGCAGTTCGCGCGGGCGGGCTCCGGGGACGCGTTCTGCTTCGTCGGCGAGGGTGGCGAGGAACGACCTGTGGTGTACGTCAGCCTCGATGGCGAAGCCGGACCGGTTGCTCTGGGACTGCTGGAACTGGTGCAGTTGTGTCTGGTGGCACCGTGGTGGCGGGACGCTCCCGGACGGACGGCCGAAGAACTCCGGGCCGTCGTCGCCGAGTACCGGGAGGACATGCCCGACCTCGACCAGCGGCGCGACCGTGCGGCCTCGACTCTCGGTCTCGATCCGGCCGGACTTCCTTCGGAGACTGAGGCCCTGGAGCGACTCGTAGAACTTGGCCGGGGACCGATCGCCGCGACCTGCCTTGTTGTCGGATACGGGGACGACCCTCTCGACCCCCTGTTCAACGCTGCCTCCGACCGCCCCTGACCGAATCGCCCATCCGGGTTTCTGTGCGCTGCCGGAGATCGGGAGAAGCCAAGTGTCCGCTGCTTCGGGGTCCGTCCGCAGTCGGAACTCGGCCACCACGCTCGGCAGCTGATGGATCCGCGATCTTGTCCTCGATCAAGTGCTGCTCGGTTGATCCCAGGGGCCGGCCCCTGGACCCCGCCAGCGCCTGGCCGCGCTGGACCGGCCCTGGCATGGGGGGCTGCCCGCCCCCCAGACCCCCCGGCCAGGCGCTCGGGCGCCCTGGACCCGCTCACCCTCCAGTCCTGCGCCAACTCCCTTACGGTCGCCGGCGCACCGGTCGGGCGCAGGGCGCCCTTCCTGGACAGGAGGGCCTCCAAGGCAACAGCGGCTCGCGCCACTTGGGGCTGACGTGGGGGGCCGCCCGTCACATGTCACCTATACCAGGTACAGGGTTGAGGTGTTGTGGCCGAGCTTCGGGAAGGGGAGACGCGAAGGTCCTGTCAACGTACGAGCCAGACCAACGAACTGGCACAAGAAGCCGGATCGCCGCCGACGAGAACGAAGTTCGTACGCCGCAGGCCACAGCTCGCTCTTTAGTAAGAACCCGCGGCAAATCCAGCCCTCTGACCTGCATGTTTACGACCAGGGATGTGCCGCCCGCAGCACATTCAAGCCCGTGAAGTGTGTACCCGGCGGGCACATTTGGAGAAAAAATCAAGCAACAGTTGATTTTCCGCAAGCCCGTTCCCGCCGAGCATCACCGCAGGTCGGAGCCTGGGGGATCGAGACGAAAGGCCGGGGGAGCGCTACGTCCGACCACTCTGGAATGTGTCGTCATGACGACACATAAAATCAAGCACACATGGACTTTCAGCCCGCAGGCGCAGCAAAACTTCACGTGGCGTGTACTTTCCGATCCCCCTCCGTGTGGTTCGCGCATCAGAGGAGACTCCTGGCGCGCCGGTGCGCCAAAAGACAAGCCCACGTTGATTTTTCGGTAGTCTCGGACCGCCTGAGTAACAAGGAGGTCCTGTGACATCTGATCCGCCCGCCCGTCGTCGACAGCGCGGGCCCCGGCCTGTCCCGGCACCCGCCGCGGCAGGGAACGACGCCGAATACGGAGACATCCTGGCCGTGCTCGGCCAGCAGCTCGGGGAGAAGGTCGCGCAGGCGACAGACCCCGGCGGTCGCCGTCGCCTCAAGGGCGTCCACTTCGAATACGCCGCGGACCCGAGATCCGTTCACGACATGGCCGGCGGCACCGGATACAGCCTCGCCAGCAACTGGTTCACCCAGCTCCTGGCGCAGCTCGCCGTCGCCAACAGCATCACCAAGTCCCAGCTCTGCGTCTTCCTGTTCGTGGCCGGGGGCCAGGTACCGGGTACCGGAATCGCCCAGTACACCCAGCAGGAGATCACCGACGGGCTGAACAGGATTGCCGCTCAGAAGGGCGGCAAGATGATCACCCGTTCCACCGTCAACCGTGCCGTGCAGGCACTGTGCGGCTACAACTGGGTGGAGAAGGCCGGCAACGGCCGGATCCAGATCAACGTGCGACTGTGGTTCCAGGGCAACAGCACCGCCCAACAGGAAGTACTCGCCGAGATCGCCGACAAGCACGACCACGACCCCGAGGCGTTCCCCTACGCGGTGGGACCGGAAGGCGCCCACCAGGAGGAGCTGGACCTCGACTTCGGTGCCGAAGCCAGTTTCCGTGGAAGGAAAAGGACCGGGTGATAGTGCTGACATGCCCGCGCACGGGCGACCGCTCACGAGGAAGGCCATCCCATGGCTAACGTCATGTCTCCGATCGTCGCGGAGCGCATCTGGGCCCTGCCACTGTCAGGATCCGCCGTCAAGTTCCTCCAGTACCTCGTCTCCCGCAGCGACTTCGGGGGAGCACTGCCGGTCCGGCAGAAGGACATGGCGGCCGAGTACGGTGTCACACCCCAGGCCGTCAGCGGACTCATGGCGCCCTTGTGTGACCTCAACATCGTCCTCAGGCCGCGCAGTGAGGAACGGAACGGCAATTCCTACCGGCTTCACCCGCTCGCGGCGAAGTACGAAAGCCCCGACGCGATGGAAGCCGCGTTCCGGGCCGCTCTCGCACGGATCCAGGCGGGCGACCTTCCCAACCTGAAGCTGCCGACCTACCACCAGGCTCCGCCGGCCCCGACCGGCAGGCCGAAGCTTCAGGTCGCCTGACCGGAGACCGAAGTCCCGGTCGGAATCCGCCGACCCGACACATACAGAGGGCCCCCACCAAGGTGGGGGCCCTCTGTGCCTGAGTAACAGTTGTCGGCCAGTATATCCGCCGAGCCGGTTCCCTGCAGGCGAGTCGGGAATCTGCCGCGACCCCTACTCCTGGCTCTCCCGCAGGGGCCGGCCGGGTTCGTCGGCCATGACGAGCTGGGTGACGGTGAAGTCGTCGGGAGTGCGGATCGAGACGCGGTGAAGGCCCGGCGCCGCCACGGTCGCGAGGGCACTGACTTGGCCGTCGTCCCAGCTCAGGGTGAGCTTTTGCTGGTCCTTCGCGTCTTCGAGGTTGGTGAGGAGGCAGGTGGTCCCGGCGAGGGAGTCGAGGCCGCTGAGGGTGATCTTCCACGGAAGGCCGGCCTCGACGAGGTCGGGCGCGGTCAGGCCGCATCCGGCTTCGCCCAGCGGCGGGCCCATGTGGGCGTCCTCGCGGAGGATTTCGGTGATGGCCTCAAGCGCGGTCCCGGCCTTGGCGACGTCGCCGTGCTGGAGGGGGAGCGTGGTGACCGCGGGGGCGATGGCTGCCGATTCCTTGTAGACGGTGCCGTCGCCGTGGACGTGGAAGAACTTGATGTTCTTGTTGCTGTCGCGGATGAACGTGCCGTCGGCGTGGGCCCGGGCGCCGTCGAGGTGTGCTTCGACCTGTCCGTCACGGATGGTCAGGTTCTGCCAGGTGGGCTGGTTGATGCCGACGACGGAGCGGTGGTCGGGCAGACCGATCGACTTCTGGCCGTGGTGGAAGCGGGCCGCGTCGCGGGCGAGTTCCGCGTTGCCGCCGATGGACGCGATGTCGCCGGGCGTCAGGTGGCGGATGTCTCCGTTGCCGCGCAGGCTCTTGTACTGGGGCAGCAGGTCGTGGAGGCCGGGCATGTCCGCGCAGATGGCGCGGAGCCTGCGGTGGGGGAGCGGAACGGGGGCTCCGCGGCCGCTGTTGAGGATGACCGCGGCCTTGACCGCTCCGTGGAAGGGGGTGCCCAGGGTGATCACGCCGCGGGTGTCGCCCAGGAGGTCGCTGTCGTACCGGTCGTCCAGCGCCGCCCGGGTCACGAGCCCGCCCATCGAGTGGGCGACGAAGACGAGTCGGGCTTCGCGCTCGTCGACGCGGTGCCGGCGGGCGGCGTCGTGGGCGGGGTGCAGGCGCCAGGATGTCAGGTGTTCGCGTGCCGCCACTGCCAGGAGACGGGCGTTGACCGCGACGGGCAGCCGCCAGTCGTACGCGAATTCCAGTACGGCGGCGGGGTCGGCGACACTCGTACCGACGGTTTCCACGAGGTCGGTGTAGGGCTCGAAGCCCGCCAGATAGGGCGTCCAGGCACTGTGCTTGAGCAGGCCGGTCGCCTTGACCCGGGTGTGCTTGCCGTCGAGTTCCTCGTCGGTCATGCGCAGGCCCTCAAGGCCCTCGGGGCTGGTCCAGGCCTTGCGCAACCAGGAGATTCCTTCCAAACCCCACACATGCTTGTTCCTGTGGGTGTCGAACAGTTCGCTTCCCATGATGCCGGGGACGATCACGACGGCGTCCTGGGTGACGTGATCGGGTAACTCGCCGGTCATACCGGCGGCAGCCGTGACCCGAAGCTGCTGATTCTGGTCCATGGGTGTGAACAATAGGGAAAGTGAACGGGCAGCGAGGCGAGATCGGCTCAGCACGACCGACCCCTGAGCCGGAGGCCGCCGAGAGCCCCCATGTGCCGGGCCAGGGCGCGCTCTTCCTCCTGCTCCTGGAGGACGGCACTCCCGAGATGCGGGCCGCGATCGACGACCAACTCGACGCGGTGGCCGCCTGGTGGTTGAAGGCTCCTCCCGACGGACCGGGATTCAGACAGGTCGAACCGGAGCACCCCGCGACCGGCCGGCACGACGTGGAACGCTTCCTCGCCGACTCGCGCATCCGGGAGGTGCAGGCCCACGTCCCGCTGGTCCTGTACGTGACCGGGCACGGGATCACCTCGGGGGCGGCGATGCACTACGCGATGCTTCGCGACACCGTCCCCGAGCGGCTCCTCGCGACGGGACTGCGCACCACCGAGATCATCGTCGCGGCACTGGACTCGCTCTCCCAGGACGTCCTGGTCATCGTGAACATGTGCGAGTCATCCGACGTCGGCTCCGAACTGCAGGCCATGGAACGCGACCTGACCCACCGCACGAGGTCCGCGACGCTGCACGTCATGGCCACGGCGGGACCCCAACGGAAGGTGGCGGCCGGCGCGTTCGCGGCGATCCTCCGGGAGGCGTACGAACTGTTGCGCTCCAGCGAGGAGATCACCCGCCCCTTCCTGACGATGGAAGAGTTCAGCGGAGCCCTGCGCCAGGCCACGCGTGCCATCAACGCGAGGGAGGGCCGCGAGCTGGAGGGGCCTCGGGTCCTCCTGTCGGGCAAGCAGGACGTCCCGACCGCGACCCTGCCCAATCCGGGGTACCGGGTGGTGGCGGCGGCCGTGGAACCGGGCCGGCAGGAACTCGCGCCGACGCTGGAGCACCTGGACTACTGGTTGGAGAAGGCCAGCGGCCGCACCAGCGCCACCGACGCCGGCTGGTACTTCTTCGGCCGCAGGCCGCTCAACGAGGAACTGGCGTCGTTCTTGCGGGGGCCCGCCGCCGTCATGGTCGTCACGGGCATCGCCGCCAGCGGCAAGTCGGCGATCCTCGGCCGCGCGGTGACCCTCAGCGATGAGAGCTTCCGCCGTTCCAACCGGTTCGAGGCCGCGGTCCTCCACTGCCCGCCCGAGACGGTGCCCGACGAGGGTTCGGTGACGGTGGCCGTGACCGCCCACAACCGCGATCCCCTGGACCTCCTGCGGGCCGTCGCCGTGAAGCTGGGAGCCACCGCGGATCCGTCCGGAGGGACCGACGCCCTGCGCAGGTGGCAGGCCGGGTTGAGCCGGTTCCTGCAAACCCCCGGGCCGATGGTCACGGTCGTCGTCGACTCGCTGGACGAGGCCAACGATCCCGTGGGATGCGTACGGAACGTCCTGGTGCCCCTGGCCGGGCACCGAACGGCCCACGGCACGCGCCTGGACCACGTTCCGGCACAGCCCGCACAGGCCACGCCCAAGGGCCGGGGTGTCCGACTGGTGATCGCCGTCCGCAGCAGCAGCCCCGCCGACGACATGTCCCGCGCGGGCCACATTTCCCGCGCCGGCGACACGTTCCACGGCGACGGCGTCCCGCTCGGTCCGGACAGCGAACACGAACTGCTGTCCGGGCTGAAGGAGTCCTTCCCCGAGATCACCGTCCTGCGCACCGACCTCGAAGAGATGAGGGAGGACATCGCCGGCTACGTCCGCGCCCTCCTGGACGGCGAGGAAACCTGGCGGGGGCAGGACCTGGGCGAGGTCTCCCAGGTGGTGGCGGCCGCGGTCGGCCGGTCCTTCCTCGACGCCCGCGTGGCCGCGGAGCAGCTCAGGACGGGCGGGCCCGTACTCCTGGGGGACGCGTGGTGGCTCGACCGGCTGAACACTGGCACGGTGGGTCTGCTCGCCGCGGACCTGGACAGGGTCGCGGAGGACGGACTGGGGGGCGAGGAAGCGTTGGCGCTCCTGCGCGCGACGGCGTTCGGTCTGGGGCGCGGCATTCCCTGGGGGGAGGTGTGGCCCGCGATGGCGGCAGTGCTGCTGGAACGGCCGCTGGAGGGGGCCGACGAGAAGATTCGCACACTGCTGGGCGGGCGTCTGTCCGGGTATCTCACCCATGACAGCGAGGACGACCGTCGTGTCTACCGTCCGGCGCACGACCGGCTGGCGGCGGTCCTGAGGCGCTGGCCCACGGGCGGCGCCGTCGGGGGAGGGGGGAACGGAAGTGACAGCCGACCATGAAAGTCGGGCAGCGGAGCCGACCGGCGAACCGGGTGTGCACGCGCGGATCGCCGAAGCCCTGGCGCAGTTGGTCGCCAGGGACGGGGAGACGCCCCCGCCGCCGTACGTGCGCCGGTACCTGGCGGCTCACGCCCAGCTCGGAGGCGCGCTCGACGATGCCCGTGTTCCGCCGGAACTGCTGCCCTGGGCGACGGGCGCCGGAATCCGGGGAATGCTGACCTCGTCCGGGGCGCGGGAGCCCGGTTCGTGGCTGGAGGCCTGGGCCACGGTCGAACCCTATTTGCACCGGGCGGACGTCCCTTCGCGTCTGGCCAGCCTCCAACTGGCCTATGCGGGGCTGCGCTTCCCCCGAGTGCCCCGGGCGCGCATGCCCGCAGAGGTGGCGTCGCCGCCCGCTTCGCGGCTGGCGGTCCTGTGGTCCCAGTGGACCCCGCCCGTCAACGTCCTGGCGAAGGTGGCCGTCCCCGTCCGCTCCCTCGCGGGATGGACCACGTCGGAGGGCCGCTCCCTTCTGGCGGCGGGAGACGAACACGGCGGAATCGAGATCATCGACCCCGTCGACGGAAGCGCGGTCGGCGAGCGCATCACCGCGCACGAGGGCGAGGTCCGGTGCCTGCTCAGCGGCACCCGCCCGGGCCAGGGCCCGGTGCTGGTGTCCGGAAGCACCGACGGCGCCGTCCGGGCGTGGGACCCGGTCCGCGGATCACTCGTCGACCAGGTCCACCAGCCGGCCGGCATCTGGATCGACGACCTCGGCACCTACCGCGACGCCGAGGACGAACTGGCCGTCATCGCCGTCAACGGGTGCGCCGAAGTCGTGCGCTGGAACGAGCGCATGGGAGCGGAGGAGCTGATGGCCCTGCCGGGGGAGACGCCCCGGACCGACAAGGTCGCCCTGACCACCTTCGAGGACGAGGCGGGCAGGCGGTTCCTCGCGATCGCCGACGGGACGTCGCTGACCTTCAGGGATCCGGAGGACTGCGGGAACATCGCCGCGGCCTTCGATCTGCCCTGTCCCGTCCGGGCACTGACGGCCACCACCCGGGCCGGCGAGGTGGCCGCGGGCCACGTGGACGGGACCGTCACCCTCTGGGGCAGGGCCGGGAGGACCGCGACCCAGGAAGTCGGCGCCGCTCCCGTGCTCGCCCTGGCGGCCCTGGCCGTCGGTTCCCGTCATCTGATCGCCGCCTGCTCGGCCAACGACATCGTCCTGTGGAGCACCGACCGAACCGCGCCGGCGGCCCTGCTGAGCGACCACAGCGCGCCGGTCACCGCCCTGACCCGCGTCACGGTGAAGGGCAGCGACGCGCTCGCCTCGGCGTCGTTGGACAACACCCTGCGCCTGTGGGACCACAAGGATCTGGTCAAGGTCCTGGACAAGGCCCTTGGAGACGGTTCCTCCTCGCCCCCACGCGTGACCGACGGGGTTCTGGCCCGCGACGACCACACGAGTCCTGCCTGGTTCGCGCTGAGCGGCGGCAGCCGTAGCGGCATCGACGTGTGGGACGTGGCCGGCGGGACCGTCGTGACCGGCGTGCGCACCGGGGCCCCGCCCGCGGCGATGGCCTGGGCACGACGAACACAGGGCCGGACCCTGCTCTGGGCCGAGCCGGACCATCACATCCGCATGTGGGACGCCGGGACGCGAACCCACCTTCCGCGCCGTCTTGAGGGCCACATCATGCGGGTGCGGGCACTCGCTCCGCTGACGACCACGGACGGCCGCCACCTGCTCCTGAGCGGCTCCGACGACTACACGGCCAAACTGTGGGACCTGGACGAAGGCAGCCTGCTGTGCGACTGGAGCGGCCACCACCTGCGCGTTCTCGCGGTCGCCGCGGCTTCGAACCACCACGGCCAGGACTGGTACGCCACCGCCGGTTCCGACGGCACCGTCCGCCTGTGGAACATCGAGGACGGCGCCCAGGGACAGCCCCTGCGATGCATGCAGGGCCGCATCCACACCGTCGGCATCAACCCCAGCCCCGCCGGCGGCTTGCCCCCGCACCTCGCCAGTGCCGGCCAGGACGGCACCATCCGCTTGTGGGACCTCCTTGAGCACCGCCCGCTGAACGAGCCGCTGACCGGTCACACCGGTGCAGTGCGCGCCGTCGCCCTCTGGACCCTCGACGGTCTCGGAAGTTTCCTGGCCAGCGCCTCCGACGACGGAACGATCAGGATCTGGAACACCGCCACCGGCCGCTGCCTCCTGCTGCTCGCCACGGGCAGCCCCGTCCGAACGCTTTCCGCCCACCCCTCACCCGACCCCACCCGCATCGTGCTCGCCTTCGCCGGCGAAGCCGGCGCCGCCATCCTCGAACTCGAACTCGACGAACGCTGACGCAAGCCCCTCTGACACCATGCGCCCCCTGAAATCCCTCGTGCGCCCCCAACTGATCGCCGCAACCGCTCGCTTCGGTCCGGCCGGCGCATAAAAATGATCGTTCGGCATGTGCCCGGGACCAGCACCTGACGAGACCCTCGCCCGGCCTCCGCGCTGCGCGACCACACCGGTCCCTTCCGCGACCCCGGTCCGTTCGGCGACCCCATGCCGGCGACAGCGGACCGACGAGCCACCAGCGTTGCCGGCACACGCCCCTTGCCGGGCCCGGCCGGAGCAAGGAGCAGCTACATGACCACGGACAGGACCCCAACGGGCATCAGCCTCATCCAGGCGCCCGAGCGTGGCATCTGGCGGCTGGGCAAGGCGAACGAACCCCTGAAGTACGACACGATCAGCAGGCAGGTCGCCTCCGGCTCCGGAGGCAAGCCGTGGAGCATGGCGAGCTACGGAACGTTGTACTGCGCCACGGACCAGGAGGGGTGCTACGCCGAGGCCCTGGCACCCTTCCGCCTCCACCCCACCACGCTCAGGGACGCCGTGGAGGACTGGAAGGACCCCTCCTACATGCCCCCCGGCCGGCTTCCACGGGACTGGTCCACACGCCGCATCCTCGTCCGCTTACAGCCCGTCAAGGAAGCACGCTTCCTTGACGTCGACGACGAGGAGACCCTGGAAGCCCTGTCCCGGGAACTCCGCCAGGAACTGGCGGCGCTCGGGGTCTCGCGGCTGACCACGGCCGACATCCAGGGGTTCAACCCCCGCGTCACACGCCGGATCTCCGCGTGGGCCATCACCCAGCGCACCGGTCCGTCCGAGCAGGAACGCCTCATTCACGGCATCGCCTACCGGTCCCGCCTCGGCTTGCGCCAGTGCTGGGCCGTCTTCGGCGACGTGGAGCTCAAGCAGGTGGAGTCAAGCCTCGTCTTCCCCGAGGCGGAAGCGTTGCGCGAGGTCGCCGACGAGTGCGGACTCAGGATGCTCTGAGCGGTACCGACCCGGAGCCCACCCACTTGCCCACTTGCCCACTTGCCTGCCCACCTGCTTGGCCACCTGCTTGGCCACCCTGAAGTCCACCGGCAGAACAACCTGCTTGCCCGTAGTCCGAACGGAGGATTCCCTGCCGAGTTCGCCGACGGGAAGCCCCCGTACGTCGCAGCAAATCGCGGAGTCCGCCCAGGTCAGCTGGCAATTGCCGTTCCAAACGGGCCTGTTGGGGGATGACGAGAAGACATGTCGGTTCTGGCTTACGGGTGGAGTTGGGTAGTGATAATGGGTAATCTGAGTACGACCGACGACGGAAGATGCAGGGGGAATCATGATCACGAAGAGCTCGTTCTTACGGCCGGGCTGCCCGGTGTCCGTCCTGGCGGTGTCCGCCCGGGACTTGACGCCGATCCACACCGACATGCCCGACACCGTTCCGACCCATGGCTCGGAACCCCTCAGTCATCCGCGCACCGGATCCCATCCGACCGGCAAGCGACGATGCTGAGCGCTGGCCTGTAGTCGGCGCCACCCACCCGCAGCGGTCACGCTTCCCCGCGGGACGGGTACATCAGAGGTCCATCAGAGGTCCCATCAGAAGCGTTCACCTGCTCGCCGAGACCGAGCGTCCATGCATTCGTCCCCTCGCAGCAGCATGCGACAGCCAGGTCCTGTGCGCATCCAAGCACTCACCGCCCGACACGTGACCGGCCACCGAACCGGCGCGTAGCCAGGGCACCGAGGGAGACCACGCCATGCCCATCGAAACCACCACACCGGCCAGCAAGAGCGACATCAGCGCCGGACTGGCACACGCCACCACCGTACGCATGCACATCAGCGAGATCGCCCGCTTCCTCCAGGACAATCTCGGCCAGCGACTGACCGCAAGGATCGCGGGCATCAGCGACCCCAAGCAGGTCGGCAAGTGGGCCTCGGGCAACACCAATCCGCGTCCCGAGTCCGAGGAGCAACTGCGCGCCGCCCTGCAGGTGTTCCAGCTGATCCAGTACGCCGAAAGCGTCTACACCGCACGCGCCTGGATGATCGGGATGAACCCCCAGCTCGAAGACGAGGCACCCGCCCTGTGCATCGCCGCCGGACGCCGCCGCGACGTCATGAGCGCAGCGCGCGCCTACGTGGACGGCAGCTGACCGGCCGCCATCGGGCGCACCCCTGGCTCCGGTCGGCTGGAGCCGGAGAGCCACGCGCGCACCGCGCCCTCTCCGAGGTGAGCGCCCTCACCCTCCCGAAGCGCCGCCGGTCGTGGCGCGCAGGGCCCCGGCGACCACCGCGGCGCTGCGCGCCACGACCGGCGGTCCGCGGTCTGCGACCCGGCTGCCCTTGCACGCTCCCGCGAAGGTTGAGCACGCCGAGGGTCGGCCGAACGCGCCGCTTCGCCGAACGCGCCGCTTCGTAGCGGCGGGGCCGTGACCACTCCGAGCCCCTCTTCCAGCCCCTCTTGGGAGCCCACTCGGGTGCCCGCCACCGTTCCGGTGCGCGCCTCGGGAAACTGCCGCTGGAGCGAGCCTCGCGGCCGGCCGAGGAGCCGTACCGCCTGACGGTTTGCCGGCCGGGTTGGGCGTGCTCCTCGGCACCGAACCGGTCCTCACCGTCGCCGATGTCGGCGCCGCTCCGGGCGCGGCCACCACCACCCGGGGCGCGCGGAGTCGCCCGTTCCTCGATCTCCCAGGTCGCGGCGGCGGTTCGCGCGAGTGGGAGCCGTCGGGTCGTACCGCGTGCGTCGCCTCGCCAGGTCGCGAGTTCCCGGTATTTGGACGGTCGCAAGAAACGGGGACCAGTCCCCGTTTCCCGTGCTACTGTCCGACCGTCAGCAAAACGGGGATGAGTCCCCGTTTACGGTGCGGGGGTGGGGGATCATGGCAACCACGGCTTTGGTGCTCGGTGGTGGGGGAGCGGTCGGACTCGCCTGGACGGTCGGAATGCTGGCCGGGCTTGCGGAGGAGGGCCTCGACCTCTCCGGCGCCGACGTGACGATCGGGACCTCCGCCGGCTCAGTGATCGGTGCGCGGCTCACCTCGGGAGTGCGGGCCGAGGACATGTACCGCGAAGAACTCGACGGAGCCCCGGTGCTCGACGTCACCGTCACTCCGGGACAGACGGCCCGCTTCCTGTGGGCCGCGCTCGGCTCGCGCGATCCCCGGCGTTCCGCCCAGCGCCTCGGGCGGGCCGCGCTGGCCTCCCGTACCGTCCCCGAGTCGGCCGTGCACGACGCGGTCGCCGTGCTCCTGGCCGGCGTGCGCGACTGGCCCGCCGCCGACCTGCGGCTGACCGCCGTGGACGCGCGCACCGGCGAGCTGGCGACGTTCGACTCCGCCTCGGGCGTCGCTCTGCCCGATGCCGTGGCGGCCAGTTGCGCGGTACCGGTGATCTGGCCGCCCGTATCGGTGGCCGGCCGCCGATGGATGGACGGGGGCAGCCGTTCGACGGCCAACGTGCACCTCGCCCGCGGAGCCCGCCGCGTCGTCGCCGTCACCCCGATCCCCGAAGCGGTCGGCCCCCACCCGAGCTCCACCGCCCAGGGCGCCGAACTCGCCGCTGACGGGGCGCTGGTGGCGGTGCTCACCCCCGACCGCGGGGCCCGCAGGTCCTTCGGCCGCAACATGCTCGACCAGACCCGCCGTCCGGCCGCCGCACGGGCCGGCCGTGCCCAGGCGGCGGCCTGCGCGGAGGCCGTCCGCGCGGTGTGGACCCCTTGACGCACCGGACACGTACGGAGCGGGACGCTTCCCGCTCCCGACGGGCCTTCGCCCACTCGATGAGCAACCACCCGTGCGGCCCCTTCGGCCGCATCCTTCGAACCGGAGTGTGGACATGAACAGCAGCACCGACGTCGTGGTGATCGGTGGCGGTTACGCGGGCGTCATGGCGGCCAACCGCCTCACCCTGCGCGGCGACGTGAAAGTCACCCTCGTCAATCCCCGACCCACGTTCGTCCACCGGATCCGACTGCACCAGCTGGTCGGCGGGACGGACACGGCGGTCGTCGCGTACGAGGGCCTGCTGGCCGAACGCGTACGGCTGGTCGTGGACACCGTCACCCGGATCGACGCCGACGACCGCGGTCTCGTCCTCGCGGGCGGCGGGACACTGACGTACGACTACCTGATCCACGCGGTCGGCAGCGGCAGCGCCGACCCGACGGTTCCCGGAGCCGCGGAGTTCGCGCACCCCCTCGCCACCTTCGAGGAGGCGGCCGGGCTGCGGCAGGTCCTGGCGGCCACGCCGGCCGCGACCGCGGTGACGGTGGTCGGCGCCGGCCCGAGCGGCATCGAGACCGCCGCCGAACTGGCCGAGGAGGGCCGCGCCGTCACGCTGGTCTGCGGCGGGGTAGTCGGACCGTACCTGCACGCCCGGGGCCGGCGTTCGGTCGCCCGCCGGCTCTCGAAGCTCGGGGTGAGCGTGCTCGACGGCCCCGGAACGAGGGTGACGGCCGTGACCCGGACGGCCGTGACGCTCGCCGACGGTCGCGAGGTGCCGAGCGGGCTGACCGTGTGGACCGCGGGCTTCGCCGTCCCGGACCTGGCCGTACGCAGCGGGCTGAGCACCGACCCCGAGGGCCGTTTGCTCACCGACGAGACCCTGATCAGCGTGGACGACGGCCGTATCGTCGCGGCCGGTGACTCGGCGGCGCCGTCGGGCCTGCCGGTGCGGATGAGCTGCCAGGCGGCGTTGCCGATGGGGGCCCGGGCGGCCGACACCGTCCTCAGCCTGATCGGGGGCGAAACGCCGGCCGTGCTCAACCAGCCCTTCGGTGCCCAGTGCATCAGCCTGGGCCGGGGCGCCGGCGTCCTCCAGTTCGCGGACCGCTTCGACACCGCGGTCCGGCTCAAGGTCGGGGGGCGTCTCGGGGCGAAGCTCAAGGAGGTCATCTGCGCGGGGGTCGTCAAGCAGCTCGCCGCCGAGGCCGGTGAGCCCGGAGGCTACAAGCTCCACCGCCTGGAGCGCGGCGGCACCCGACAGCGGCTCGTGCGGGCCGACGGCGACCGGGCCCGGGCCGACCTCCCGTCGCCCGCCTGACCCGGCTTTGACCCGGCTCTGCCCCCGGCCCTGACCCGGCTCGGACCGCCTTGACCCACCGACAACCAGAGGAACGCCATGCCTGCTCCGATCCCCGGTGAACTCGACGTCACCGAAATCGACTTCGCCGTCGACCCGCACCCCGTCCACGCCGCGCTGCGCGAGAAGGGTCCCGTGCATCGGGTCCACATCCCCGGCAGCGGCGACGTCTGGCTCGTGCTCGGCCGCGCCGAGGTGCGCGCCGCGCTCACCGACCCCCGGCTGAGCAACGACATACGGCACTCCGCGACGTGGAAGAGCGACGGCGGCAACGCCATCGGGCTGAACATGTTGCAGACCGACGCCCCCCGGCACACCCGCCTGCGCGCCCTGGTCGCACGCGAGTTCACCGCAGGTCGGATCGAGGCCATGCGGCCGCGCGTGCAGCGGATCGCCGACGACCTCATCGACGCCCTCCCCGCGGCCGGGACCGTCGACCTGGTCGCCCACTACGCGCTGCCGCTGCCCCTCACCGTGATCTGCGAGCTGCTCGGAGTCCCCGTCGAGGACCAGCATCTCTTCCACACCTGGTCGACCGAGCTCGTCGCACCGTCCTCGCCCGCCGCGGCGGGCGCCGCCGCCGGGGAGATGGCCGCCTACTTCGCCTCGCTGATCGCCGCCAAGGCAGGTGCCCCCGGGCCGGACCTGATGAGCGCCCTCGTCGGGGCCTCCGCGGCGCCGGACGGGCTGAGCGCCGAGGAACTGCTCGGCATGGCCTTCCTGCTGCTGGTCGCCGGGCACGAGACCACGGTCAACCTCATTTCGGGCGGCGTCCTGAACCTGCTGCGCCACCCCGACCAGCTCGCCGCGCTGCGGGCGGACCCCGGCCTCCTCGACGGCGCCGTCGAGGAGATGCTCCGCCACGACGGGCCCGTCACCACGGCGGCCTTCCGGTACGCCGCGGAGCCCCTGGAGATCGCGGGGGTCCGGATCCCGGCCGGCGACAGCGTCATGCTCTCCCTGGCAGCCGCCTCCCGGGATCCCGAGCACTTCGCCGACCCCGACCGCTTCGACATCCGTCGCGCTCCCCGAGGACACCTCGCGTTCGGCCACGGCATCCACCACTGCCTGGGTGCGCCGCTCGCCCGCGTCGAGGGGCGGATCGCCGTGGAGACCCTGCTGCGGCGGCTGCCGGACCTCGCCCCCGCCGCCGGCCCGGACTCCCTCCCGCACCGCCGCAGCGCCATGCTCAGCGGCGTCGTGGGCCTGCCGGTGCGGTGGTCGCGCCGGCTCCCCGCGTGACGTCGCCCCCGATGCGGATAGCATCCGTACCGGACCACGATCCCCGCTGCCGGGGCGCCCGCGTGGGCACCGACGACGCGAGGAGTGGACAGTGACCCCGGGCAGGGAGCGGCCGGCGCCGGTACGGCGTGACGCGCTGCGCAACCGCGAGTTGTTGCTGGCGGCCGCGCGCAAGGCCTTCGCCGCCCAGGGCCTGGACGCCCGCCTCGACGAGATCGCCCGCCGGGCCGGCGTCGGAAACGCCACCCTGTACCGGCACTTCCCCACTCGGGCCGCCCTGATCGACGCGGTGTTCCGGGACGCGCTCCAAGGCACCGTCGACGCGGGCGAGGAGGCTCGGGGCGCGGCCGATGCGTGGGCGGGGCTGGCCGGCTACCTGGAAGCGGTCTTCACCGTGCTGGCGGCGGACCGGGGGGTCAACGACCTGATGACGACCCCGATCGAGGGCGTGACCTCCCTCGACGCCGTCCACGTCCACAACTACGAGACGATCGCCCTGCTCGTGGGCCGCGCTCAGCGTGACGGAGCGATGCGTCCCGACGTCACGGTCGAGGACATGCTCCTGAACCTGGCCACGCTGGGCCGCTCGGTCCCTGCCCTGGCGGCCGTGGGACCGCCGCACGCCTGGCGTCGGCAGCTGGCCCTGTTCCTGGACGGCCTGCGCGCCGGGACCCGCCCCCCGTCGGACCTGCCGGCGCCGGCGCTCACGGCAGAGCAACTGGCGGCGGTCCTCCTCGACCTGGGGCCCCACCGCCCGGCTTGAACCGGCCAGGCCGGGCCCGTGCACCGGGAGCGGTAGGCCTTCACCGGGTCGGGGCGGGAGTACGGCGCGTCGCGGATGAGCACTGAGCACCGGATCACTCGGTCGTCGGGGCGGCCCGCTCGGCTTCGGTACGCAGCTTGAGGGCTCGCTCGGCGGGGTCGTAGCCCGGTCCGACGCCCTCGATCAACAGCAGGTCGCCCTCGATGTGGTCGGCGCGCAGGCGCAGGATGGCCCGGTAGGCCGGGGACTCGTACCAGGCACGTGCTTCGGTCAGTCCCGGGAATTCGATCAGCACCATGCTCCCGGGCCACGTCCCCTCCACGACCTCGGCGGGCGGACCGTGAATGACGAAACGGCCGGCGAAGGGGTCGAGGGTCTCCTGGATGCGCTCCAGGTACTCGATGACGTCGGGGTGGTGTCGGCGGGCGCGAAGATGAGCAAAGCCGTAGGCGGACATCGTCGGGCTCCTTCGTGCCAAGGGGAGTGGGACGGCCTCGAACCTAGCCGGGGCGGTCGGGTGGTGCGATGACCCCGGAGGTAATCGACAGCACCTCGCGAGGACCCGTGCCGTCTTCGGTCCCTTGGGTCCTCCCGTCAGTGCTCTCCGTCCCTGGAGGGACTGAAGGAATCTGCCGTCCTCAGGTGCCCAGCTGGACCCAGGGTCTGATGTCGGTTCAGTCCCTCGGTCCGGCCCTGATTTCAGTCCCTCCGTAAAACTGCAGGTCAAAGCCTTGTCGGTTCGGATCCAGGGACTGAAGGGACTCAATTTCACCTCTTCCGGCCTTCGTGTGCGCGTATGTATGTGCGAGCGCGTATGAAGCATGTGCTCTGGTTGCGTCATAACTAGGAAATTCGGTCCCTTCGGTCCCTGTCGCGAGCCAAGAACGGCCCTGACCAGCAGGTTTTGTAGTGACTGAAGGGTCCAGGGACCGAAAGGGTCCGAGAGAGGGTCCAGCCCCTGGTTCGGGGTGCGGGGAAGGGGGGCCTCCGGACAGCCGGGGAGTGCCCGGTCCCCCGAGGGTCCGAGGGACCGTGACCGAGGGGCCCCGGAGGGGCTGGGAGCGGACAGGGACCGAGGACCCGGTCGGGGCGCCACGCCCGGGCTGCACCAAACGGACAAAACGTCAGATTCTCGGCAGAGTGCTTACTTGGCCATGGCCTGAAGGGACTCAAGGGACTGAAAAGTAACTACGGTCCAGTGAGCTGCGGAGTTCGTGTCATGGGCTGCGCTAGGCTCCGCAATACTGGAACTTCGGTCCCTTCAGTCCCTGTGTGCAGGGCAGGGGCCGTACGCCAGGACCGAGAACGCCCAGGCAACCTGTCGAGGAAGCAGAACGTGCCAGCCCAGTCCGACGACCAGATCCAAGCCGCCCCCGCTGTGCCCGATCGGCATCAGGGAGTGGCGCGTTGGTTCGCGGCACAGGGCTACCCCGTACATCCGCTGACGCCCGGGACGAAGACGCCCCCGGCGAACTGCCCCTCCTGCCGTCCTCCCGCGCCGTCGCACGAGCCGCAGTCCTGCCCCTGTCGCGCGCGAGGCCTCTGGTGCCACGGCTTCCACGCGGCCACCACCGACGAGGAGGTGATCGCGCAGTGGTGGCGTCAGGAGCCGGAGTTCGGCGTCGCGGTCTCCTGCGGACCGGCCGGGCTCCTCGTCATCGACATCGACGCCCACTCGCCCGTCCTGCCGGACCGGCAACGGCTGCTTCCCGGGATCCGGGTGGACGATCGTGTCGACCTGTCGGGCCTCGCCTCCGGGTTCGACACCCTGGCGCTCCTCGCGGCCTACCGCTCGCAGCCGAATCCGGCGGACGACGCCGAGACCCTGCGCGTACGGACGCCGTCGGGCGGACTGCACGTCTGGTACCGGGTGCCGTACGGCGCTCCCCGCTACCGCTCCTCCAGCGGTTCCAGCCCCCGTGTCGCGCTCGCCTGGCAGGTCGACGTCCGGGCCACCGGCGGATACGTCGTCGCGCCCGGAACCCGAACCGCCTCGGGGACCTACCGGACACTGCCCGGTGCCCGAACTCCCGCCGCCCTGCCCCTGTGGCTGAGCGCCGAACTCATCCGCACAGGTCACACCGGCGCCTCCGCGACAAGCCCCGCTGCCGCGCCGACGCCTGCCCGCCGCACGCGGTCGGACGGTGCGGACGCCCACCGGATCCTCAGGCCCCTCCTCGACGAGGTACGTGATTGTGCGACCACCCCCTCCGGGACGGCGTTCGCCGAAAAACTCAACCGGGCGGCCTTCACCGCAGGAGGTCTGGCCGCAGCCGGATACATCACCCAGGCCGAATGCGCCGGCCTGCTGACCGAAGCCGCGGATGCCGCGCGCCCCCGCCAGAGCCGCAGGAACCAGCTCGTCATCGACTCCGCACTCCGCGCCGGCGGCAACCGCCCGATCCACCCCAGGGGACGTTCATGAGCAGCGCAGGCAGCACCGGGTTCGACGCGCAGGCCGCGGCCGAGCAGCTCGCGGTCTTCAACGCCGAAGCCGCCTCTTCGGCGACCCCGCAGCTGCCGGCTCAACAGGGTGCGGTCGTCGACGGATTCCGGCCGGGAGACTTCGTCCAGTCCGGGCTGCTGGGCAACCTCACCGATCGCGGCAACGCCAAGCTCTTCGCCCACCTGCACAACCACCGCTTCCGTCATGTCGAGGGACTCGGCTGGTACGTCTGGGACGAATACCGGTGGAAGCGCACCGGCGGTGAGAAGGCCGCCATCTGGGCCGCCGGGGACATGGCCGAGGACATGCCGGTGCACGACCCGCGCGGCGTCTTCACCGATCGGGAGCTCAACCAGCACCGCAAGCGGGCGATGTCCACGTCGGGCGTCAAGGCCATGCTCGCCCAGGCGAAGGCCTCGCCCGGGCTCGCCCTGGACCCCGACACCCTCGACGGCGACAAGTACGCCCTGTGCACCCCCGCCGGCGTCGTGGACCTGCGCACCGGAGACCTCCGCAAGCCCGACCCCCGGCGGGACCTGCACTCCCGCGCCACCTACGTGGCCCCCGAAGCCATGCCCACGCCCCGCTTCGAACGCTTCCTCACCGAGACGTTCGGCAGCGACGACAAGGGCAGGGAGATGATCAACTTCCTGCACCTGCTCCTCGGCTACTCCATCACCGGTGACGTCGGCGGCCAGGTCCTGCCCTTCCTCTACGGCATCGGCGCCAACGGCAAGTCCGCCCTCATGGACGTGGTCATCAAGATCCTCGGGGACTACGCCGACGTCGCCCCGCCCGGCTTCCTCATGGAACGCGGCAAGTTCAACGAGCACAGCACCGAACTCACCGAACTGCACGGCCGCCGGCTGTTCGTGTGCAGCGAGCTCAAGCCGCACGACAAGTTCGACGAGGCCCGCGTCAAGCTCCTGACCGGCGGCGACCGACTCAAAGCACGACGGATGCGCCAGGACTTCTTCAGCTTCGAACCCACCCACAAGCTGTGGCTCCTCGGCAACCATCGGCCCGAGGTCGGCACCGGCGGCCACGCCTTCTGGCGCCGAATCCGCCTCATCCCCTTCGACCGGGTCGTCCCCGACCACCGCAAGATCGACAACCTCGCCGAGGAACTCGTCGCGGACGAGGGCCCCGGCATCCTCCAATGGATGGTCCACGGCGCCATGGCCTACCTGGCGACCAAACCGTCCCTGGGCGGACCCACCGTCGTGCGCACCGCCACCCAGGCGTACGCCACCACCGAGGACCACATCGGCCGCTTCCTGGGCGAATGCTGCACCACGACCGCCGACCTCGACGAGCCCCGCGACCTCCGCGTCGAGCAGGGCGCCCTCTACCGCGCGTACAGCATCTGGTGCCAGGAGGGCGAGGGGCTGCGCCCCGCCACGACCCGCGCGTTCGCCACCCGCATCCGCGCCGAGGCGGGCATCTCCTCACCGAGCGAGATGCTGCGGTCCAACGGTCAGAAGTTCTATCCCGGGCTCGCCCTCCTCACCGAGGAGAGCCCACCGGGCGAGGCGACCGGAGCAGTCCGCGCGTGAACCGACCCCGGCGTACTGTCCGCAGCAATCCCAGCCCCCTACGATGGACGGAAGAAACCATGACCCAAGCCCGGCACCCCATAGCCGGTACACGGCTACCTGCCGCGCACAGGGCCGCCTGCCCCGCCGGACAGGGACGCAAGACCGAGGAGGGACGAAAGCCATGAGCTCGCTACTCGAACCGAGCGATCTCGCCCACGAGAACAAAGTGGTGTGGCTGGAGGACCCCGACGGGCTCGACTACGTGCGCCAGGCCCTCGACAAGACGCCCCGCCGACGGGGCAAGCCCCGCTACTACCGGGACGGCCGCATGATCGGCTTCACCGAACTCGGCGACACGGCGGAGGCCGACCCCGACAGCGGCCTGCAAAAGCGCCGGGTCTTCTACCTCCTCCCGCACGATCGGGACGCCGAGCCCAACGGCCTCTACAAGGAAGGCGCCCCCGGCGAGGCAGTCGACCCGCGCACCATCGAGCCCCGCAAGGTCGGCCTCAAGACGCCGCGCTCCCAGCGAGGACTCGCAGCCGGCGAAACCGTTGCCTGATTCGGTCCCTTCAGTCCCTGTCGTCTCGCCGCCGGCGCTCTGACCTGCGCGTTCGTCCAGGGACCGAAGGGCAGGAACCGGAGCGAGTCATACCGGACAGCCGCTCGACGCCCGCCGGGTCGGCTGCTGCGCCGGTGGGGCCGGGCCATGCTCGACCCTGACCCTGACCCGGGTGCCCGCGTCGCCGCCGCACTCACCGGCCGGAACGCGACGGTCGCGCCGGCGGAACCTCTGGAGCGCCGACGAGCAGGGGGACTGCCCGTCGACCGAGGACGTCCACGGCGTTGACCGGGGACGTCCGTGGCGTTGACCGGGGACGTGCACGGCGATGGCTGAGGACGTCCACGGCGATTCCGGCGGCCTGCCCCGCGTCCTGTCCGAGGACATCGCCCGGTTCATGATGGACCCGCCCCTCCCGCCGTGGGCCATGGGACCGATCGTCGCCGCCATGGTCGCGATCGGGGAGTCCCGAGGCCTGCTCCACCGACGCGGCACGCCTGTCCGGGACGGCGCCCGGGCACCCGGCCGCCCCCTGGGTGTTTCCGCCGGTCGGAGCGTCAACCTGTCGTCATGGGTGGCAGGTTGGATCCAGGATCATGGATTTGCTGCCACGGTTGTGGCAGGCTCTTCGGCGTACGTCCCCGGGCTGCCTGCCCTCGGGGCAGCGCCGCGGGCGCGCATCCGCCCAATCCCGGGAGATCGATCCGTGACGGAGACCGCCTCCACACCAACGGCAGCCGCCGCGCAGTTGGCCGCGACCGCCGACCGGGTCGTGGCCCTGGGCGTGAAACTGGGCCGCGACCGCGAGGAGGTCCTCGATCCGCCGAGGCTGAACCTGGCCTCGGGCGTGCCCGTGGACGTGGTCCGAGCCCTCCTGGGCGGCCGACAGGCGGGCGAACCCGATCTTCAGGAGCGCTTCAAGCAGAGGCTCCGCCTGCTCCACGAAACGCACCTCCACGAGACGGGACGCAAGTACTCCCACGGGGAGATCGCCGCGCGGAGCGGATTCTCCCGGCAGCAGATCCAGGCCCTGTTCGCTGGAGACCGTCGCCCGACCATGCAGCACTGCGCCATGCTCGAAAAATTCTTCAGGAGGCCCGCGGGATTTCTCCAGTCCGAGGACATCGACGCGCTCACCACCGCACTGGTCGCCATCGAGAAGTCGCTCCTCCAGGAGTACAGCGAGCGGGGGACGCCCGCGAACCCTCCCTCCGCGCCCGGTGCGCCGAGCATCTACGCCCGGCACGGTGTGGACGGCATCGCCCTGCGCGCGGCCCTGATGCCTGACAAGGGCCGTCGGAGGCTGCTGGAGTGGATGGACGACTACCTGGCGGAGAACCCCGTGGAGGGGGACGCGGGTGCGGCGGGGGGCCCGTCGTGAGGTGGCACCGAGGGGCGGGTTCCATCGGGTCGACGCGTTCAGGACTTCGGCGGTCCGGTGGAAGCGTTCGGTGACGCACTACGCGGATCAGCCGTCCGGGCAACAGGGGCAGGGGAAACAGATGTGCCAACGGTGGGACATGCGGCATTCGATCGATGCCCTGGTGGGCGGGATCGACCATTTATCGGCTCCCGTAGCGAGCTCGGAGCTCTGCCTGGCGCTTTGTGAGGCGTTGGCGAAGCGTCGGGGACGGAAGATCGAGTTCCGTGCGATCTCCTTCCTTCCCGGCACCGTCAGTGGGCTCGCGCCCAACCTCGGGGAACAGGACCTCGTCCTGGTGGAGGAGAACACCGCCGCCGAGCACCAGCCGATCATCACTGGGCACGAACTGTGCCACCTCGAACTGGGGCACTGTCACATGCGTGTGACGGAAGGCTCCGTGGCGGCTCGTCCGCTCCGGCACGACGCCGATCCGCAGGACCTCGTCCGGTCGGGGCTGTCGGCCGCCCGACGCCGGAGCCCCGCGCTGCTGGAGTCCGACGGTACGGCCGCCAAGCGGCACAGGAAACAGGAGGCCGAAGCCGAGCGGTACGGGCTGGAGCCGGCGCACAGGGTCCACCACCTCCTGGCGGACGTCGGTGCGGAGGCCGTGGATCGGGGCACCACACCCGGTCGAACAGCGGCCGATCTCGGCTCACGAAGCTTACGGGGCTGACCTTGTCCGATCCGAGCTTCCACGTACCCGCGGCCCTGGGCCGCCCGGCAAGCCTCCTCAGGCTTCCCAGCCTCATCAGGAATCCACGCGACCCCATGCTCCAGGCCGTCATGGCGTACCTGGTCACCGCGACCTGCCTGTTCCTCCTCGGGTCGATCCCGATGCTCGTGAAGGTCGACGACCTCACGGACACACCCAACTTCGCGGCCCCGCTCTTCTACTCCACCCTCATGGCGTGCACCGGCTCCGGCATCGTCCTGATCATCAACTGGCGGGTCATCCATGACGGACCGATCGCCTTGAACCCCTACTTCGACCTCGCCCTGAGGGACCGCTCGGTCGCCGACGAGCTCACCCGTGGAGTCGAGCGCCACGTGATCAGCACCTCGAAAGCCCCTCAGGAGGGCTTCGGCGAGCGACGCGACCTCTTACGGGTTTCGCGGTCGCTGTCCACGATCCCGGCTGCCGCCCGGCCGAGCGCGAGGCGAGAACCCGCGTGAGGACCCTGCTCGTTCCGCGCCCACCCACCATCCACACCGTCGCAGTCGATCGAACTGCCTCAACACGCTGCGCCACTCACGCGGGACCGCGCGCCGGCATCGACCTCCCCATCGATCCGGCTCCGCCGCGCAGCGTACGAGTCGAGGGGGACACGTCATGACCAACCTGTACTACTACGTCCTTGCCGCGCTCCTGGCCTTCGCCTTCGCGCTGAGGATGCCCGGACTGCTCGAACACCGGCGGGACCCGTTCGTTCGCGCCGTGTCATTGCTCCTGCCGCTGGCCTCGGCCGTCTTCTTCTTCGCCGCGCCACCGACGATCTCCTGGGTGAACGAGCTCACCGGCACGGCCAACTTCTCGGCCCCGGTCGTCTACGGCCTCGTCACCGCCCTGAGCGCGGCCCTCGTCAACCTGATGATCACGTGGCGCGGGGGACCCGAGCAGCAACAGCGCGCAGCCACTCGATGGTGCTTCGGCGTCTACGCGGCCGTCATCGCCGCCCTGTTCACACTGTTCGCGCTCGGCGAGACCCCCGAGGAGCGCCTCCTCGACTTCGACACCCACTACGCCAAAACCCCGTACATCCGGGAAATGATCGTCCTGTACATCGCCGGGCACGCGCTGTCGACAGTGACGCTGGCGGTCCTGTGCTGGCGCTGGTCACGCGAGGTCCCGGGCCTGCTGCGCATCGGGTTGGTGGTCATCGTGGCCGGCTCGTTCCTGAGCCTGATCTGGGACGCCTGCAAACTGCTCGCCGTCACCGCCCGGTGGACCGGGCACGACTGGGACACCATCAGTACGACCGTCGCCCCGACGGCGGCCTCCCTGGCCACGCTCACCCAGGCCATCGGGCTCCTCCTGCCGTCCGTCGGCCAAAGCCTGACCGGTCGGTGGCACCGATGGTCCCAGTACCGACGACTCCGGCCCCTGTGGCTGACCATGCGGGCCGTGACACCGTACGGAGCGGTGGGCATTCCCTGGTGGTCCCCGCTCAGCATCAGGCACCTGCGCAGGACCATCCTCATCCGTGACGGCCTCAGGCTCCTCGGCGCCACCCTCGACCACCGGGACACGGGCCCCCGCGCGCAGGAGCCCGCCTCGATGCCTGATGTGCTCGAACCGGACCCGCTCGAACCGGACCCGTTCGAAGCAGACCCGTTCAAACCGGAGTCGCTCAGACCGGAGTCGGATCGGCACGTCTCCACGGTGCTCACCGCGTTGGCCACGCTGCCCCGCTCCGTTCACGGCCAGGCCGGCAGCAACGTCGAGAGCGTGCTTGCGGGCGATGACGACGGGCTCGTCATGCTCTCCGACGCCATCCGCGTGTTGACGGTCCGGGACGAGCGCACCCTCCGGAGGTTCCACTGCCGGCCTGACCGGCGGCCCGACCGGCTTGATCGGCCCGACCGGCCCACCGGTCGACCGGGTGGACTTCACCCGGACCGTCGGTCGGCACGGACCGTGGGCGTCGATGGCGACTGATCCGCCCACCCCACCCGGAACCTCCTTATTCGCCCCGCCGTGTCCGCTCGGCCGTGTCCGCCCCGAGCGGGTTCGGCCCGAGCGGGTCTCGGCCCAATGATGCTGACGCAGCCCGCCCCCGCGGCGGCCCACCAGAGAGCTGTCACATGACCAACCCCGGCAACACCCGCACCACATCGACACAGCGGCGGGCCATCGTCATCGGCGCAGGCATCACAGGGATGCTGGCGGCGGCCGCGCTGCGCGAAGTGGCCGATGAAGTGCTGATCGTCGAGAACGACGAGCTGCCCGACGGCCCGCTCCCCAGGAAGGGGCTCCCGCAGGCCCGGCACGCCCATACCTTCTGGAGCGGCGGGGTGCTCGCCGCAGAAACGCTCCTTCCCGGGGTGACCGACCGTTGGCTGGCAGCAGGCGCGAATCGAATACCGATACCCACCGGCATGGTCGGATTCAGCAGCGAGGGGTGGTTCCGGCGCTGGAACTCCGAGACCCACTTCATCCTCGCCTGCAGTCGGGACCTCCTGGACTCCGTCGTACGCGACCTGGTGCTGGAAGCCGGGGGAGTGAAGTTACGTCAGCGGACCCGCGTCGAAGGCCTGACCGGCAGCGCCGGCAGGGTCACCGGGGTACGCGTGCGCGGGGAGGACGGGCGCGAGGAGGAACTGGAGGCCGACTTCGTCATAGACGCGAGCGGGCGGGGCTCACGCACCCCCCAGCACCTCCAGGAGCTGGGGGTGGGGTCCGCCCCCGAGCGATCCCTGGACCTCGGCCTGGTGTACGCGACCCGCGTATTCCGTGCGCCCGAAGGAGCCGGCGCCTTCCCCATCGTCAGCGTCCAGTCCGATCCGCGGCTCGCGCGACCCGGGCAGGGAGCCAGCATTCTGCCGATCGAAGGCAACAAATGGCTGGTCACGGCGCTGGGCACCAGAGGAGGCGAGCCCACGGGGCTGGCCGAGGACTTCGAGCCGTTCACCCGTGGCCTCCGGCACCCGATCGTCGGCGAGATCATCTCCCATCTCGATCCCCTGACCGACGTGGCGCTCAACCGGAGCACCCGCAACACGCGCCGGTACTTCGAGCACGTCAAGAACTGGCCGGAGCGGTTCGTCGTGATGGGCGACGCCCTCGCCGCGTTCAACCCCGCCTACGGGCACGGCATGTCCGTGGGCGCGCAGTCGGCGCTCGTGCTCCGGAACGTGATGTCGACCAACGACGTGGCCACGCCCCACCTCTCCCGGCGCATACAGAAGGCGGTGGCCAAGCCCGTCGCCGCGGCCTGGGACCTGGCGCTCGGTCAGGACGTCTTCTATCCGCAGGTCCAGGGCGGTGCCCCGAGCCGCAAGGACAGGATCCTGGCCAGGTACGTGAACCGCCTGCTGAAGACGAGCTGCGGCAACTTCACGATGGTGCGCGACTTCACCGACGTGACCTCGCTCCAAGCCCCGTTGACGACGCTGGTGAAGCCCCGTGTTCTGCTCGGCGCCGCGCGCGGCCCGCTCCACCCGCCGCTGAGCGGACCGCCGCTGACGGAACGGGAACTCGGGCTGGTCACCGCGCGCGGTCGTCGACCCGCGGACCAGTGACTTGCCGGAGCGCGAAACGTCCGCCCCGCCGGCGCCGCCTCGATCCGATGGGTGACGCGCGTAGCGGGTGGCGGGCGTATTGGGCGACGCGCGCAGCGAGCGGCGAACCACCTCTCGGGCGGAGGTTGAAAGTGCCCGAAGAGCCATCGAGCCATCCGAACTCCGAAGGGATCCAGAGTTGAACGGCAAGGTGACGTTCCGTAGTCCTTGGAACATCCTCGTGTGCGGAAGTGGGCTTCTCCTTCTCCTCGTCGGTTACGCCACGGCCTCCGAAACCCCTTGGACTCAGGCACCCTTCACCATCACCGCGAGCCTGGTCGGCGGTCTGTGGATGTCCGTCAGAGGGGCGCTGTGCGCGGCATGGGTCGACCCCTCAGGAATCAGGTACCTGGGGGTCTTCTCCGCGGAGCGGATTCCGTGGGCCGTCGTGGAGGAAGTCACCTGTGAGCTCCGAGGCGGCACCCTCATGACCTCCGCCATGCCGGTACTCAAGCTGAAGGGCGGCCGGTCGGTCTCCCTGGACGGGCTGGCCGGCTACACCCTCGGCAACGACGAGAACAGCCGCGTGACCAGGCAGGTGCACGAAATGAACGCCACCCTCAAACTCCACCGGAGCATCGGCCGACGTCCGTTCAACGGCGCGTGACGGTACGGGCCCACCAACCCTACGTACCGTGGGCCCGTCGCCTTTCGGCTGGCGGGGACGCGCGGGAATGCGGAGCACGGGCCGATCGGCCGCGACGGATCCGGTTCCCGGGCAACCCGAGTCAGGGCTGCTCGCGCCACAGAGGTCCCTGCCCGGTGGTCGAACGACGCGGCTCTCCGGACCGCGGTAGGACAGCTGCCGGTCGTACCGGCGCTGATGTTCGGCGTCGCGGAAATCTAGTTCGCACCAGCGGGTTCCCTGATGCCCGGGTGCGGAGCGCCAGTGGCTGGCGAGCACGCGGAGGTGGTTCCAATCGTCCGGAGGCGCTCCAGCCGTTCCTCCCCTCGTACGCGGCGCTCCTCCTCGGGGAGCGGTGGAGGCAGCGGAATCCCAGCCGGGCTGGCCGCCGGCCGCAGTGCTGCCGCCATCGCGGACGTCGGGGCCGTCGGGCCCGTCAGCGGCCGAGGGCGGTTCGCAGGGTGATGCCGTGGCGGGCGCGTAGGCGGCGGACCTCCCACACGGACAGGGCGGTCACCGTCAGGGGCCCGCCGAGGAGGAAGGTGTAGAGCACCTCCGGCGGCGCGGCCACGTCCGGGCCGGTGAAGAGCTGGAACGCGAAGAGCGCCCACACCAGCAGGGGCGAGAGCAGGGCGGGGAGCAGTTGGTGGACGGACGAGGCGCGAAAGCAGGTGCTGACGCAGACGTACGCCGCGACGATCGTGTACAGGATCGAGGCGACCAGCAGCACGACCGCGAGGAGCGCGCCGATCACGAGTACGAGCAGGCTGAGCAGGGAGCAGATGATGCCGCGGCCGAAGATCGAGGAGAAGAAGGCCACCAGGCCCGGCTCGTCGACGAGGTCCCCTTTGAGGGTTGCGAGGGACAGCCAGATCACGGCCGGGCCGACGGCCAGGGAGAGCGTGCTCAGAGCCGGTCCCGAGAGCCGCCGGGCGAAGACGCGGCGCCGATCCGGAGTGCCGGCGATCAGGAACGCCGCGATGCCGACGAACGTTCCTGCCATCAGGACGCCGCAGGAAAGGCCCAGTTCGACGAGTTTGCCGAGGACGAATTCCTCCCGTCCGTCGCTCAGCGGATACGCCACGACGATCCAGATCGCGGCGACGATGCCGAGCACCGTCCGCCCCATCCGCATCGCGCTGATGACCTTGTCCTCCGGACGTTCGTCCGGCGGCGGGCTGCTCTCGCCCATGACGGCGTGGAACACGCCGCTCACTGCTCCGCCCCCGGCCGTGCGGATGCCGGGATGCGGGCTGACCCTGTTCACTTGTCTCCCCCGAGTGTGGTGCGTGTGCTCCGTACGACCTGCGTGGTCACGAGGAACATCGAACACCCTAACGGTTCTTGGAGTGCGGCCAGTGTGGGTCCGGACGGGGAACCGGCAGGAACCGGCGGCGCCCGGCGCGGCGCGATCCGCGCGCGTTGTGTCGGGGAGCCGCCGCGGGCGTGGCGTGGCGAGTTGACCAGGTGGGGAGTTGGCGCGGTGGTGGTCCTCCGGCGCGCACGGGGGCGCCGACAGAGGGTCAGGCTGCGGGGGTCGGGTCCGTGAGGCCGTCGATGATCATCGTTTCGAGGTTCACCTGGTACCAGACGTCCTGGGTGGTGCCGTCCTCCAGGGACTGGGTGACGACGACCTTCTCGTGGCCCGCGCTCTCCCCGGCTGTCACGATCTTGGCGAAGGTGGGGAGCGTCTTGCTGCGGAAGACCGGATCGGTCTGGTTCTTGTACCCCCAGTCCGTGAGTGCCTCGTCGAGTTCGGTGGTGAGGTACTCCTTCCGCACGGCGAAGGTGTCCTTGCCCTCGCTGTGCTCCCCGTTGGTCGCGTCCCGGTACGCCTGCCAGAACTCGCCGACGGCCAGCTCCGCACGCGTTGCCCGAGCAGCCGCAGCGGCGGCGGCGGCGTGCGGGGCCTGGTGTGCCTCTGCCTGCGCGGGCAGGGTCAGCAGGCCGGAGGCTGCGAGCAGCGCCGCGGTGCAGGCTCCGACGACCGCGCTGCGCAGACTCATTCGGTAGGACACGGAGATCTCCCTGGGGAAGTGTGGAGGGGTGTAGGGGTACGGGCGGAACGGGGCCACTCAAGCCGTTCCGCCTGCCCGGGGATACCGACCGTCCGAGTGACCTCCCCGGGACCGGCCGGGCCGTCGGTCGCCTTCGTCTGGTGCCCGTGGAGGGAAATCGTTTCCGCGCTGTACTGCGGAGACTGCCCGGAGGGTCCGCGCCACCCGCCCGGCCGGTGGTACCGGCGGTCGCGGGCCGGGCGCCGACTTTGACTCCGACGAGTGAGGTGTCCGTCGGGGAGAGCGGTTGCCCGGCTGACGCGCTCGGACGCTCACCTCGTAGCCTTCGCACATGACTGATGATCCCTTCCGGTGTCGCTGTGTCCTCTGTCATGACTACGGTGACCGGGACGCAGCGGACGGCGCGGATCTGAGGATCATCGAGAACGTGGGGCGGCACGGATGGCACGTCGCAATGGTTCCCGAGGACGAGATCGGTCCCGGTTTCGCTTACACGATCGGCCTTGCGCACACTCACGGCGGACCTGAACTCGCCATGTTCGGACTCGATGTCCACGCCATGCACCGCATGCTCAACAGGCTCGGAGCGATGTCCGCCGCAGGCACCGTACTGACTGACGGTCAGAGGCATTCCGACGTTGTCGACGGTCGTCAAGTCGGGCTGAGGCAGGTTGATCCCCGCTGGTACCGGACCTTCTTCGGGCGGGCCATCGGGTTCTACCGGCGGCCTCCCTTTCCCGTATTGCAGGTCGGGTGGCCCGACGTGGACGACCGCTTCCACTGGGAGGAACAGGCCGGGGCGAGGCATCAGGAGTCGCAGCCCCAGTTGTGGCTGCCACCGGGTGAGCACCCTGTCGGGATCTGGACGACCGAACTCTGACCCCGAACGTGCCGTCCGGCGGCAGGGCCTTCCGCGCGGCCCGCAGGTCGCCGGCCGCCGGGATCCGAGTTGTCCTGCGGCCGGCCGGAAGCCTCCCGGGGGCCGTCAGCCGGGTCGCGGAGCGCCGCTCGACCGGTGGAAGGTCCTACGGCCTGCCGGCAGGAACGTGACGCCTGGCGGTGCGCGCGGGCGTGATGCGGCCCGTCGGAATCAGGTCGCCCGGGGGTGCTGGAGGCCCTGGAGGAGGAGGGCGATCAGGCGGCGGGGGTCGTAGCGGGGGTCGTTGTCGCGGCCGATGCAGAGGTTGCCGATGCCGCGCATCAGCTCGTAGGGCTGAGTGCCGGGCCTGATGTCGCCGGCCTCGACGGCGGCGTCGAGCAGTTGCGCGCAGACGGGCAGCAGACGGTCGAGGAAGTAGGCGTGCAGCGCGGCGAAGCGGTCGCTGTCGGATTGCAGGGCGTCGGCGAGACCGTGCTTGGTGACCAGGAAGTCGACGAACACGTCGATCCATCGGCGCAGTGCGTCGAGCGGGGAATCGGCGTCGGCCAGGAGCTTCGGGCCGGCTTCGGCGCACGCCTCGATCTGGTGCTGGTACACGGCGGTGACGAGGTCCGCCCGGGTCGGGAAGTGGCGGTAGATGGTGGCCATCCCGACGCCCGCCTCGGCCGCGATCCGGCGGATCGGAGCGTCGACGCCGGCGGCGACGAACACCTCGGCCGCGGCGGTGAGCACCGTCTCCCGGTTGCGCTGGGCGTCGGCCCGCTTGCTTCGGGCAGGCGCATCCGCTGCTGGATCCTCGGCGGCCATCACGTTCTCCTTCGAAACCGGTTGACAAAGCGGAGCGTCGCTCCGGATACTAAATGGAGCGTCGTTCCGTTTCAGTTTAGCCGAAAACGGGACACCCCTGACCGCCCTCTTCCCCCGCCGACGGCAGGACACCGGCGGGCGACGGGCGCCACCGAAAGGGAACCCACACCATGAGCACGTCCACGTCCACGTCCACGTCCATGTCCACGTCCATGTCCATGTCCACGTCCATGTCCATGTCCACGACCATCGCCGGCGTCCTGGGCGCACCCAACCCGGTCCTGTCACTCAGCCCCGTGGTGCTGTCCGTGCCCGGACGCCCCGTGGATCTCCAGGTGCGCGTGTCCGCACCCCTGACCGGCACCGACCTGCCCGTCATCCTCCTCTCCCACGGCCACGGCCCCTCGAACAACCTCTCGTCGCTCAATGGCTACGCGCCGCTCGCCAACTTCTGGGCGGCACACGGATTCGTCGTCGTCCAGCCCACCCACCTCACCTCCAGGACGCTGTCCGCCCTGGTCGCGGACGCCCCCGGAGCACCCGACTTCTGGCGCTCCCGCGCCCAGGACATGACCGACGTTCTCGACCGGCTGGAGGTGATCGAGAACGCCGTGCCGCAGCTCGGCGGTCGGATCGACCCCACCAAGGTCGCCATCGCCGGACACTCGTACGGCGGCTTCACCGCAGCCCTCCTGCTGGGCGCCGGACTCACCGACCCCGACACCGGGCACCTGGCGCACCTCCTGGAGCCCCGCATCAAGGCGGGCGTACTGCTCGCCCCGCCCGGCAGGGGCGGCGACGTCTTCAACGGACCGATGGCCGAGCAGTGGCCGATCATCGGGGCCGTCGACTTCTCCACCATGACCGCACCCGCGCTGGTCGTCACCGGCGACAAGGACGACCCCCGGAACTTCACGGACATGGGCCCGGACTGGCACGCCGATCCCTACACCCTCGCCCCGGCCCCCAAAACCCTGCTCACCCTGTTCGACGCGGAGCACGGACTCGGCGGGATCGCCGGATACGACACCGCCGAGACCACCGACGAGAACCCCGAGCGAGTCGCGGCCCTCGCCCAGCTCACCGCGGCCTACCTCCGCACCCGGCTCCACCCCGGGGACAACGCCTGGCAGACCGCCCACGATGCGCTGACGGTCGCACCCGACCCGGTGGGACGCGTCGAATCCAAGTAGCCCGCCACGGCGTGAAGTCGCCCGGGGTTCGGGGCCGGAGCCGGCATGTGCACCGGGACCGGGACCGTCGGTCGCAATAGGGATCGGATTCGGGATCGGGTGCCGCTACCGGCCCGGACTCCTGCACCGGTTCCCATCGCGGCCGACCGACCCCTGAGGTTGCTCGAACCGGTGAACAACCGCCGCCCGGATAAAGGTTCGTCCGTAGCGGACGGTGTCCCTATCCTGAGGCGCAGCGGGAGTGCGCGCATTCCCGCAGGTTGCAGTGCCGTGGCAGAGCGGCCCATTGCGATCGACGTGGGCGAGGTCCCTCCCACGGCGACTGACGGAGACCGAGCGGACCTGCTCCCATCTGTCCGCGGGTTCAAATCCCGTCGGCATCGCAACCGACCTGGACGTGTCCGGTGTCCAGGGTCCAACGTGGGGAAACGGCCACGTGGTGGGCGGTGTCGGTGGCGCGGTCGGAGACCAGCGGTCAGGGTCCGGCGGTCAGGTGTCCGTCGATCCGGCCGGTGTCGTCGGAGGTGACGTTCAGTTCCACGATGACCATGCTGCCCGTGTCGTTCCGCCAGAGGGTGACCGTGCCCGACGACGGCGTCACGTCCTGGACGGTGCCGAGCACCGCGCCCGTCCGGCGGTTGACCGCCTGGAAGTCGCCCGCGTCACCGTTCCGGAATCCCCGACCCTGACGGTCACGGTCTCTCCCTCGCTCGCGTAGACCCTGTCGCAGTGTTGGAACGGGCCGGGCCGGACCGGGCACGTGTACGGGGCGAAGTCCGCTGCGGGTGCGGCAACGCTCGGCGTTCCCACGGCTGCGGCCGCCGGCGCGAGGCACGCGGCCCCGACCAGTGGGCCGCGTCGGAACGGACCGGACTTCGGGGCTCGAATCATGGACGGCTTCATGCCATGCTCACCTCGCGGACACGACTCGACCTCGCGTTGGTGTGGACACCCGGTGACCTGCCCGTACCGGGCGGCCGGGACGGATCGGCCCTCCCGTCGACCCGCTCGTCGCGGCGAGGGGTGCTGCTGCTTCGGCCGGGCCCTCGGTCGGTTGTTGGGGACATGATGAATGCCGCTAGGGTGCCCTGATCACCGCCCCAGGTGACCGAACCGACTTCTTCGAGGGGACCATCGTGGCCACTCCACCACCGCAGCAGGGCTCGGTCCCGCAGCACCAGCACAACCCGTACGCCCAACAGCCCGGCCAGGGAAACCCGTACGCGCAGCAGCACCAGCAGCCGCCGGGGCACGGCAACCCGTACGCGCAGCAGCAGCCCACCGGTGCCCCGCAGCAGCCCGCGGGCCACGGGAACCCGTTCGCCGCGGGTCCCATGCCGCAGCCCGGTCACCACGTACCGCAGCAGGGCGGCTTCGGCTGTCGGTTGTGCGGGGCGCAGCCGGCGGCGCAGGCGACCGTGCGGGGCCATCAGGGCATGGTCCTGATGATGCGCTCGCTCAGTGTGCAGGGGCCGTTCTGCCGTGACTGCGGGACCGCGACCGTCCGGAACATGTCCGCGAAGACGCTCTGGCAGGGCTGGTGGGCGCCGATGTCCATGCTGCTCACCCCGATCACGGTGCTGCGCAACCTCGGTCCGAGGTCGACGTTCGCCGGGCTCGCGGCCCCGCAGGGCGGTTTCCGCCCGCCGCTGGACCCGGGCAAGCAGTTGCGGCGGCGTCCGGAGGCCCTGGTCGTCTCGGTGCCGATGGCGCTGTCGCTGCTCTTCTACGCGACGTTCATCGTCATCGCCGTGGCCACCGGCTGACCCGCCTCCCGCCGGCGTGACCGTGCCCCCGCAGGCCTTGGGCCTGCGGGGGCACGGACGTTCCCTGTGGGGACTGCGCACGTCGGCACGTGTCCAACCCGCCTCCGAGGCAATGTTGTAGGTCGCCCGCCCGCCCGCCCACCCGTCCGTCGGCTCATGCGCGTTCGTCCGGCCCGGCGGCGTTCCGATGCTGCTCACGTGCCGGAGTGCGGGAAAGCGCAGGTTCAATTGCCGCGCATCCGGCAGGTGCTGTCGATGCCCTTCGGGTCCGAGGGATCCACGTCGGAAACCGTGTCGGGAATCGCGTCGGAAAGCGCGTCGTACATCGCGCCTGATTCGATTCCGGATTCGATTCCGTATGTGGGGTCGGGTGCCGGCACGCGGGCCTGGATGACCGCGCTTCCGTACGCGGTGAGGCTCGCGCGCAGTTGGCTCCAGCCGTCCTCCGAGCCGGCGACGAGACCGGCCATCAGCCGACGCTGCTGTTCCACCACGAACGGCCAGGAGGCGATCCCGATCAGGGTCATCAGCAGGTGGCCGACCTCTTGGGTCGAGGTGAGGGAAAGGGCCTTGCGGAGGGCCTCGTTCTTGCTCAGGTAGTACGCCTGGCGTTCTTCCTCGCCGGGAATCTCCGCGTCCCCGTAGTGCAGGCCCTCCCATGCGAGGAGGCGCACGAGGCTCGGATCGTGCCGGTGGTAGTCGAAGACCTGGCCGACGTATTGCTCAAGGCCCTCCCGCGTCGTCGGTACGGGAACCTGCTCGCTCAGATCCTGGTAGGCGCAGGCCAGGACCCTGGAGAAGAGCTGTTCCTTGCTGCCGAAGTACGAGTACAGACGCTGCTTGTTCGCCGCCGCCTGTTCGGCGATGCGGTCCACCCGGGCGCCCGCGATGCCGTACGTGGCGAACTCCCTGCGGGCTGCGTCCAGCAGACGGGTCGGCGTGTCGCGAGTTGGATCGGTGGTCATGTATCGAGCCTAGCACGGAAACCAACTAGATGGTTGGGCGCCAACCAACTGGATGGTTGGACCCAACCAACTAGATGGTTGCGCCCTTTCAAGCCTTCCCCTAGTGTCGATGACGTCAGCCCGGCCGGCGCCTCCGCCAAGGCCCCCGGGATCACCCGGGACCGGGTAACGCCAGGCGTCGCGAAGAGCGCAGTGCCCCGCGAATGCCCTTGTCTCTCACAGCTCATCGCCCCGGACATCCGTCGTGGCGATCAATGCCACGCGGTTCCACTACCGAGGAGTTCGTCATCAATCAGCCGATCCAGAGCATCGTCCTGGTCGGGGACCGGTTTATCGGTTTCGCCGCACAGGAGAACGTATTCACCGTCTCCCAGTTCATCGACGACTTACGCCGCGGCGCATATGCGCCGGAAGGAGAGCCGGTCCTCGCGGAGAGCGCGCAGGGCGTGTCCGAGTCCGACGTGCTGCTCATCGTCGAAGAACTGCGTCACCGCGGTCTTGACCGTGTGCAGATCAGGCTCCAGCCCGCCACCCTCAGCGGCGCCGGTGAGGTGCACAAGCACCAGGTGGCCAACGCGCTGATCGCCGACCTGCACCAGGTCAGCGACTCACTGTTCGGCGCGGGACTGCGGCTGCACAACGACAACGAGCTGTTGCTCGACCACCAGACCGGCCAGCACGTGCAGGGCATGATCGCCGTCGAGGCGTCGCGCCAGATGTTCCTGGCCGTGACAGAACGCTTCTTCGCGGCTCAGTGGCCGCAGCGCAAGTACTACTTCGTCATCGAGCACATGAACACCGCCTTCGAGAACTTCCTCTTCCCGCTGTGTTCCACCATCGAGTACCGGATCATCGAGTCCCGTACGCAGGACCCGTCCCGGCTCTCCTTCCACGCCGAGGTCGGCATCCACCAAGCCGGCCGCCGCTCCTCCCTCACCCACCTGGCCTTCACCGCCTTCGACTCTGATGTGATCGAGGCCAAGGAGGACCGCCGCGCCCGCCAAGCCGTCGAGCACACGCTCCGGACCCCGGCCGCAGCCCTCTCCGGCGTCTGACCGACCCGGTTTCCCCGGCCTACCCGGTTTCCCCGGCCTACCCGGCCGCACCCGGCCGTCCCACTCGCCGTACGCCGGCTGACCTGCCGGTCGCACCTGGCTGACGTGCCGCCCGCACCCTGCTGACGGGCCGGCCGACGGAACGGCCGCACCCCGGCCGCACCCCGGCTCCGGCTCCGGCTCCGGCCCACCCGCGGCTTCCGGCCGCATCGCGGGCCCTGCCCGCTTCCCTGCACCGAACCCCAACCACTCCACACCACTCCACCGAGGAGCAGTCATGTCCGCATCACTCATCACCGCCGTGGAACTGTCCGTCAAGCCCGATCAGGTCGATGCCGCCGCCACCGCGTGGAAGGCCCACCACGCCGCGTCCGCGTTCGAGGGTCGCGCCCTGTTCCGGAGCCTTGAGGGAGCCGGCCTCCTGGAGCTGGCACCGGTCGCCGGTTGGGAGCAGTTCGCCGATCTGCGATCCGACTGGGCGCAACTGTGGGACGCGCTGGCCCCGATGGCCGAGGGCGACTTCCGGCGTCAGGTGCTGGGCTTCGTCGACGCGCCCAAGCCGACCGACACCCCGTTGCCGCAGACCCCCTACATACAGATGCGGCACATCGAGGTGCCGCCGCGGGTCCACACGCCGTACCGCGCATGGCGCGAGGAGACGATCTACGACGTGGTGCGGACCTCCGACGAGGTCGAGGTCTTCGAGGCGTACCACTCCGTGCTGAGCACCGAGCCCGGTGTCATGTTCGTCTCCGGATTCAGCTGCGACCCGGCCGAGTACACGGCGGTGTTCACCTCCCCGCGCTACCAGGAGATCGTCCGGCAGGCCGGCGACCGCTTCATCGCGGGAGGCGAGCGCGGTCTCTACACCACGATCTACGCCCGCGTGGCGTAGCACGCCCGCCCCACGACCTGCCCGTCATCCGTATGACACGAGACCCCGAACACAAGACCCATGACGCCTGAAGACGATCATTCGAAGGAGAGGAGAAGCGGATGGGACCGTCGCGCACCTACCAGCTGAGTCTCACCACTCAGGGGCCGACCTACCCGCCCAGTGAAGTGATGGACGCGAACGGCGACTTCGTCGTGATCGGCCGCATCAACCGTGACGACGGCACGGGCGGCGTGTCGAACGGCTGGGGATGCGCCATCGTGTCCGCCGAGAGCCCGCTGCCGCCGTTCGGTGGCAACGAGCCGTACCGCATCGTCCGTGAGCTGCCGGATCATCCCGGCCAGTTCAGTCCGGCCGACAACGAGATCGTGCTGCACACGCTGCCGCTGCCCCTGCCATGCAGCAACTACCCGATGGTCTTCGCCCCGGAGCAGTTCCCGAGGGCGTCCGAGGTGGTGCGTCCGAGCTACCCGTTCCATCAGGTCGACGTGCCGGACATGCGCGCCCAGGACGGGCCGAAGGTGACGGAACCGGTGACGCTCGGCACCTGGGGGCGGGCGCGCGGCGAGCTGGAGGTGCGGCTTGCCGACGACGCGAAGTCCGCGGAGTTCCGCTTCGAATTCGCCGGGATGCTTCCCAACAGCCTGTACACGGTGATGTCACTACGGGCACGCGACCTGGACCCGGCGGGGCCGACCCGTCCCGGACCGCTCGGCGTGCCCAACGCCTTCGTCACCGACCAGGACGGCAAGGGCCGCTACCGGGCCTCCCTGCCCGACCCCTTCCCGGCACCCGGCACCGGCGGCAACCGCATCGTGAACGTCATCGTGCTCTGGATGAGCTACCAGCAGAACTACGGCGGTGCGATCGGCCAGTTCGGCCTGGGCGGGGACATCCACGCCCAGCTGAAGCTGCAAGGACCCAGCTTCGAGGAATTCACCACCACCGGCTGACGAGAGGAACCACCATGCCGATCATCTCCGTGACGACCTGGCCCAGTGAGAACGACGAGAAGTGCCACGAGCTGATGGAGGAGCTCACGGAAACCGTCCACCGGGTCACGGGCGCGCCCCGCGACCGGATCACGGTCTACATCCGGGAAGTGCCGCGCAACCGCTGGTCCGAGGGCGGCGCGGTCGGGTCGGACCCCGACTTCGCCCGGCTCAGCCGGCTCAGCAGGCCCGCCGCCGTCTGACGTCGCCCTCGACGGTCCCCGGGGCCGGGCGCGATGCCCGGCCCCGCCCGTCCCGTACCAGGAAGGACTTCCGCCATGAGCGCACACTCCTCCGCCTCCTCCGCCTCCTCCGCCTCCTCGGCCTCCGCCGACACCCACGACCGTATGGAGCGCGGACTCCGGACCCTGCGCCGGATCGAAGCCACCGAGCGCCCCGGCATCCTCGACGGCTTCCAGGACATCGCCCCCGGCTTCGGAGAGCTGATCGTCGGCTTCGCGTTCGGTGACGTCTGCTCCCGGCCGGGCTTGGAACTGCCGACCCGTCAGCTCGTCACCGTCGCCGCGCTGACCGCACTGGGCAACGCCGCCCCGCAACTGGAGTTCCACGTCCGTGGCGCGCGCAACGTCGGCTGCGGCCGCCGTGACATCGTCGAAACGGTCCTGCAGGTGAGTGACCATGCCGGATTTCCCGCGACGCTGGAGGCGCTGGGCGTCGTCAGGTCCGTCCTCGCGGCCGAGGCGGTGAGCCCGCGGTCCACCGGCCGCGGCGACGCCGGGCCGGGCGCGAAGGCCCCCGGCGCCCACGATGGCGTCGGCGCCATCGGCGGTGTCGGCCGGCAGGTCCTCGCCGCCGTCGCCGCCATCGACCCGGCCCTCGCCGACTTCTTCGTCGAGAACGTCTTCGGCGACCCGGATCCCGCCGTCCCGCGCGGCGGCGGCCCCGATCCGCTCACCCGCGCGATCGTGTCCGTTGCCGCCTGCACGGCCGTCGGTACGCGGCGACCGCAACTCATGGCGCACGTGCACGAGATCCTCGACGCCGGCGGCACGCGGCAGGACGCCGTCGAGACCATTCTGCAGATGGCCGTCTACGCCGGAGTCCCGGCAGCGGTGAACGGCCTCAATGCGGCGCGCGACGTCTTCCGGACGCGATAGGCCGACGACGCCCGAACCGAGCCGGGCCGCGCCGTCGGACACCACCTGGCCACGACCAGGACACGGCACCCGCCCGGCCCCCGGCGCCGACAACCGGGCCTCCGGCCCCGGCTCCTGCCCGCAACCGGGCCCCGGCTCCTGCCCGCAACCGGGCCCCGGCTCCGCCCCGCAACCACATCCCGACCACATACCCGCGGCCGACCACGCACCCGCGCCCGAACCCGCACCCACCCTGACCTGAAGGAGGGACCCCACCATGACCGCTCGTCCCTACCTCGTCTTCGCCGACGTGGACGAGACACTCATCCACTGCAAGAGCATGTTCGATTTCCTCCGCTACCACCTGACCGGTCGGCACGGGCCCGCCGGCACCGCCGAACACGACCGTCTCCTCGCCGGCTTCCAGCAGGCAGCAGCCGCCGGTACACCGAGGGAGCTGATCAACCGCGCGTACTACGCCGCGTACGCCGGCGAGTCCGAGGCCACCATCGCCGCCTGGGGCGAGCGCTGGTTCGCGGAGCGTGCCGCGGGCGGCCTGTTCATCGAAGAGACCCGGGACGTACTGCGCGCCCACCGCGAGGCCGGCGCCGAACTCGTCCTCGTATCCGGGTCGTTCCCCGCCTGCCTGAACCCCGTCGCCCGGGCCGTCGGCGACGCGCACCTGCTGTGCAGCCGTCCCCTCGTGGAGACCGACGCGGCCGGCCCGGGGACCGCCGGTACCTACACCGGCCTCATCGAGACCCCGATGATCGGCCCGCACAAGGCGACCGCCGTACGCCGCTTCCTCGCCGACCGTCCGCACATCGACCCGCGCGACTGCTACGCGTACGGCGACCACCCGTCCGACCTGGAGATGCTCGACTGCGTCGGGCACCCGGTCGTGGTCGGCGACGACCCCGCCCTGCGCGCCCTGCTCGATGCCCGGCCTTCCCCCACTCCTCTGGAGCACCAGCGATGACCGTGTACTCACCCGCCACGACCGCCGTCGGCATCATCGGATCAGGCTCGTACCTCCCGAGCGAGATCGTGCCCAACTCCGTGGTCGCGGAACTGGCCGGCGTGACCGACGAGTGGATCGTGCGCAAGACCGGCATACGGGAACGGCATCGCGCCGCGCCCCACGAGGCGACCTCCGACCTGGCCACCGCCGCCGCGCGCGCCGCGATGCACGACGCCGGGATCCACGCGCGCGACGTCGCCTGGGTGATCGTCGCGACCTCCACCCCCGACTACCCGCAGCCGGCCACCGCCTGCCTCGTGCAGAACCAGATCGGTGCGACCCGGGCCGCCGCCTTCGACATCAACGCCGTCTGCGCCGGCTTCGTCTTCGCCCTGCAAACCGGTGCGCAACTGCTGGCGGGCATCAGCGAGCACACCGAGGCCAAATACGCCCTGGTCATCGGCGCGGACGTCTACTCGCGGATCCTGGACCACAGCGACCGTCGGACCGCCGTCCTGTTCGGGGACGGCGCTGGAGCCGTCGTGCTCGGTCCGACCCGCCCCGGGTCCGGCATCGTGGGGACCGGCACCAGCACCGACGGCAGCCTCCACGACCTGATCGGGGTCCAGGCCGGCGGCAGCCGCCACCCCGCCTCCGCGGGCACCCTCGCCGACGGGCAGCACTTCTTCAGGATGCGGGGGAGGGAGGTCCGCGACTTCGTCAACGAGCGCCTGCCCGCAGCCGTCCAGGGCGTGTTGGCCGCGCACGGCGTCGATCCGGCCGAGGTCAAGCACTTCGTACCCCATCAGGCCAACGGCGTGATGGTCGGCGAGGTCATCCCCCGACTCGGACTGCCCAACGCCCACGCCCACCTGCCGGTCGACCTGCACGGCAACACCGGGGCCGCCTCCATACCGCTCGCACTCGACCATGCCAACCGCTCCGGCGCGCTACGGGACGGCGATCTGCTGCTGTTGGCCGGCTTCGGAGGCGGGATGGGAGTCGGCACGGCCCTGGTCCGATGGGACGCCACACCGCCCCGACACCCGGCCGGGCCGTCGCACTCCGCCCAACTCGTCGGGAGCGTGGCCCGATGAACCGACTCGTCACCGTCCCGGCTTCCGCGTTCCGCTCCACCCCCGTGTCCGACGCGCTGTGCGCGGTGCCCGGATGCGACATCGCCCACTGGTCGATGGGACGCGACGTCCACGACGCCGGCCCCTGCACCCACGGCTGGAGCCCCACGGCCCGGACCGACACCCCCACCCCCACCCCCACCCCCACGGGCGGCCCGTCCGCCCCCACCCTCGACCACGGAGACCGGTAGCCATGACACAAAGCTCCTCCACCCTCACCCCGGACAGGCAACGCCCCGAGGCCGCCGCGGCCTCGCCCGGCCCCGGCACTTCACCGGTGCGTGCCTGGCTGGCCGTGATCGCGCTCTCCCTGGGCACGTTCTCCTTCGTCACCACCGAAACGCTGCCCATCGGACTGCTGCCGTCGATCGGCGCGGGCGTGGACGTCTCCGTCGGTACCGCCGGCTTCCTCGTCACCGGCTTCGCCGCCGTCGCCGCGATCACCGCAGCACCGCTGACCACCCTGTGCGGACGCATCGACCGCAAATGGCTGCTGGCCGGGCTGCTCGTGATGTACGTCGCCGGCAACCTGCTGGCCACCGTCGCCTCCTCGTACGGCGCCCTGCTGTCCGCCCGCGTCCTGGTGGCCCTCGCACACGGCGTCTTCTGGTCGATCGCCGCGGCCATCGCCGTACGACTGGTCCCCGAGCGGCATGCCGTACGGGCCACCGCACTCGTCCTCGGCGGGATCTCGCTGGCCTCGGTGCTCGGCGTCCCCCTGGGCACCATGATCGGTCAGCGGTCCGGCTGGCACACCGCGTTCGCCGCGGTCGCCGCGATCGGCTTCGTCGTCCTCGTCGCGGTGCTGTTCCTGCTGCCGAACCTCCCCGCGCAGGGCAGCGGAAGCCTCGCCGCCCTCCCGCGCGTCCTGCGCAACGGCCGGCTGCGCGTCGCCGTCGCCGTCACCGCGCTGGTGATGATCGGCCACTTCCTCGCCTTCACCTACATCGCCCCCTACCTCGAGCAGATCACCGGAATCAGCGAAGGCATGGTCGGCGTACTGCTCCTGGTCTTCGGAGCCGCCGGCTTCGCGGGCAACTTCGTCGCGGGCGCCGTGGTCGGCCGCTCGGTGCACGGCACCCTGACGGGCGCCCTCGTCCTGATGACCGTCTCGCTCGCCCTGCTGTGGGCCTTCGGCGACTCCCGGCCCGCCGCGATCACCCTGCTCGTCGTGTGGGGCCTGGCCTTCGCGGCCCTCCCCGTCGGCCTGCAGACCTGGGTGCTGCAACTGGCGAAGGAGGAGTCCGACGCCGCCTCCTCGCTCTACGTGGCCGCCTTCAACGGCGCCATCGCCGTGGGCTCCCTCGCGGGCGGACTGCTCGTCGACTCCGCCGCCGGACCGCGCGCCGTGACCGCCGTCGCCGCGGCGCTCACCGCCTGCGCCCTGCTCACCCTGCTGCTCTCCGCCCGCGGCACGCGCACCCGCGACCGCGCTCCGTCCCCCACCCCGACGAAGGCCTGACCGAGCAGCAGGAACACCCACCCGAACCGGAACACAGGAGAGCACCACATGGACCACCGCACCCTCGGCACCCCAGGACTCCGGGTCTCGGCGATCGGCCTCGGCTGCATGGGCATGTCCGCCTACTACGGAACCAGCGACGAAACCCGATCCATCGCCACCATCCGCCGGGCCCTGGACATCGGGGTGACGTTCTTCGACACCGCCGACGCCTACGCCGCGGGCCGCAACGAAGAACTCCTGGGCCGCGCCCTCAAGGGGCGCCGCGACGAAGCGGTGGTGGCCACCAAGTTCGGCATCCGCAGCGTCGGGCCCGGCGGCACCGCCGGCGGCGCCGTGATCGACTCCAGCCCCGCCCACGCCCGGCAGGCGTGCGACGCGTCCCTGGCCCGGCTGGGCGTGGACACCATCGACCTGTACTACCTGCACCGCCGTGACCCCGACACGCCGATCGAGGAGACCGTCGGAGCCATGGCGGAGCTCGTCACGGCCGGAAAGGTCCGGCACCTGGGCCTGTCCGAGGTCAACTCCGACACCCTGCGCCGGGCCCATGCCACCCATCCCATCACGGCCCTGCAAACCGAATACTCCCTGTGGGAACGGGACGTCGAGAGCGACATCGCCCCCACGGCCACCGAACTCGGCATCGGACTCGTGCCCTACTCGCCGGTCGGCCGGGGCTTCCTCACCGGGGCCCTCACCTCCCTCGGCCAACTGGAGCCGGACGACTACCGCCGCAACGACCCCCGCTTCCAGGGGGAGAACCTCACCCGCAACCTCGCCCTCGTGGAACGCGTCCGGGCCCTGGCCGCGGACATCGGCTGCACCCCGGTCCAGCTGGCCCTCGCCTGGCTGCTCTCCCGAGGACCGCAGGTCGTTCCGATCCCCGGCACCCGGCGCGTCACCTACCTGGAGGAGAACGCCGGCGCGGCGGACCTGCACCTCACCGCGGCCCAACTCCACGAACTGGAGCAGGCCCTCCCCGCGAGCGAGGTGTCGGGAGAACGCTACGCACCCGCGGCGCTGCGCCTGCTCAACACCTGACCCCGCGACCGTACGCCCCCACCCACCCCCACCCCCACCCCCACCCACACACGCACCGCTCGGCGGGCGCCGTGCCACCGGCACGCGGCGCCCGCCGTGCGACACCCTCCTCCGTCCGTCCCTCGGGCGGGGTCGGGGCGGGGCGGTGGGGAGGACGAGCGAACGTGCGTCACCGCGCTGCCGCCGACGACCGCGGGCGATGGGGGAGACGCGCCAGGGTGACCGCTCGGAGGAGCCATTCGACGGGCCCGTACCGGTATCGGGCCATCAGCCGCGCGCTGAGGACGATCTGGGTCGCGTACAGCACGAGAGCGCCGAGGACGACGGCGGCCGAGCCGAGGCGGTCGTACAGGGCGAGACCGTAGGCGGTGAAGACGAGGGCCATGACGAGGGACTGGCTCAGGTAGTTCGTCAGGGCCATGCGGCCGGCGGGGGCGAGGAGGACCGCGACGCGCGCGCCGCGGGCGGTCCTCATGAAGAGGAGCATCCCGCAGACGTACGCGGCGGTGAGGCCCGGAGCCGTGACCGTTCCCACCACCTCGCCGAGGGCGGACCATCGGGGGCCGAGCACGCCGCCGACGGCCAGGGCCGAGAAGAGACCGCCGGGCAGACCGACGGCGACACCGAGCACGCAGATGCGGCGCATCCGGTCCGTCCGTTCCGTCCGGCCGGCCGTGTCGGCGAGCAGGCGCCGCTTTCCGCAGTGCACGCCGACCAGGAAGGCCGCCAGTACGAACCCGCCCATCACCGCCATGCCGAGGAGCACGTCGGGCAGCTGCCCGATGTTGGCCCGGATGACGGACGCGGCGTCGTCCCGGTATCCGGCGACCAGTCCGGCGTGGTCCGCCGCGAGTTCGGCGTCCACCTCGGCGCTCTCGGCCGCCGATACGAGCAGGGCCACCAACCCCAGGAGGAGCAGGGGGACGCTCACACAGCCGTACACCACACGGGCGGCGCGCAACGCCCCCTGCGCCGAGCAGTTGCGTGCGGCGATCAGGATCAGGCCGAGCAGCGCGTAGGTCATGAGGATGTCGCCGATGTACAGCAGTACGGCGTGCAGGACGCCCAGCACGAACAGGCCGAGCGAGCGGCGCAGCAGCCGAGGAACGGCGCTCGCGCCGTCACGGTCCGCGGAGGCCAGCTGGAGGGTGAAGCTGTAGCCGAAGAGGAACGAGAACATCAGATAGAACTTGCCGACGACGAAGGCCTGGACGAAGCCCTCGACCGTCCGGTCGAGCGTGGACTCGGCCGGTACGCCGGCCGAACCCTGACCGTACGGACCGGCCATCACCAGCGCGTTGACGAGCAGGATGCCCAGGAGGGCGAAACCGCGCAGGGCATCGACCTCCGGTATGCGAGGCGGCCGGTCTCCTCGTCCGTGCGCAACCGCTACGGCCATCGCTTCCCCCAAGTGGTGGTGGGCCTGTGACGGCCTCCGGTGTGGTCGGAGCCCGATGCCCCGCGCGGAACCAGTCTGGGCCGTCCCGACCGGTACGTCCGCATCGCCCCGGTCCACGTGCCATCTTTCACGCCAGGGCAGGGAGGACGCTCCTCGGCGGGACGGGTGCGTTCGCGCCACGGCCGTTCGGTCCGCGACCGCGACCGCGACCGCGACCGCGACCGCGAACGTCCTTCACCTGTCCCTGCCCTTCAGCGGCAGTTCGTGGCCATCCTTGGCCATCCGTAGAAGACCCAGAAGACCCGGAAGGCCACTCCGGCACTCAGACCTATGAGCACCGGTGCGCCGTCGTGGTTCCACGGGGAGGAGCGGCGGGCCATGCTCCACCCCAGGGCCAGAAGTGGGCCCCCGCCCAGCCCGGTCCGTGGATGGCCCACCGGGCTGTCGGGTTGTCGCGGACAGCGAAGGTGAACGATGCGAAGAGGGCGGCTCCGATCGGGGTTTCCCACAAAATGCGGTCCGTTTTCAGGACTCTGTCGGTGGCCATCGCCGGTTTCCCTTTCGGTGGTGGGGCGGGTGAATTACCGGGTTCGAATCGCACCCCAGGAGAGGATGGTCGGGAACGTCAGCCGAGGAGGTACTTGACCGGTTCCTCGAGGGCCGCGATCGGGAGCTGGCCGATGGTCCGCCGGAGCGGGTCCTTCCAGGAAAGGTTCTTGGCCCAGTTCTTGAGGCCCTGAGCACCCTTGCCCGCCGCGTTCTTCGCGCCGTTGTAGGCAGCGGGACCAGCCTTCTTGATGGCCGCCCAGGCCGCCTTGGCCGCGCTGCCGCCGAGGCTCCGCTGCATCCTCTCGTTGCCTTCGGAGTCGGCCGGCGCCCGGACCTGCGCTCGCTCCTGTGCGGTGAGGTGGTTGGCGGCCTCGGGCGTCTGCAGAACCATCCGGGCATGCGCGGGGGTGAGCTCCAGCGCAGCTACGGCATCGGAGTGCGCCACCGGCGCCGGCGGGGCCCCGGCGGCATTCGCTGCCGGCGCGGCCAGCCCGACGCGATCGCGGCCATGGCGGTGGCGGCGGTGATTCTTGATCACTTCTCGCAGGCAGAGCCCCGACAATCCGCCCTTCAGCGGGTCTTGCCCCGCCGACCAGCGGGGCCGCCGAACCGAAACGGTCACCCGCCCGGCGGCCCCCGCGAACCTGGGAGCGGGCGAAACGTACTCGCTCTCGCTCTCGCCTCGTTCCGACGTGTTGCCGCCTCACTGCGGAGGTGCGGCATCACGTCGGCGGGTGGTCAGTCGCCGGCTCCCAGGGGCGAGGCAAGGCCCGGTGCGGACCAGCGTTGAGGGTTGGTCTCGTTGCACTCCCACAGCTGGAGCTGGACGCCGTTTTCCACGCGGCCTTGTGGCAGGTCCAGGCAGCGGTTGTTCATCGGGTTGTAGAAGCTGCCGTTGGCTTGGGACAGCCACTGCTGGGGGCCGGTGCCGTTGCAGGTCCACAGTTGCACCAGGGTGCCGTGGTCGGCAGCATCCACGCACTTGCCGAGAACGCGTAGCTCGCCGTTTTCGCGTACCTCGAACTGCTGGGGACTGCTTGCGTTGCAGTCCCAGATCTGGATCCGGTTGCCGTCGGTGGTGCCCCCGGAGCTGTCATCCACGCATTTGGTGTCATGCACTCCCGAAACCAGGGAGGTGCGGGGGGAGGAGGGGACTGAGGAGTGGTTGTGGACGGTGAGGGCGCTGATTCGGCCGTCGAGGAAACCGCCCGGATTACCCTGCACCTTGTTGCGACCGACGACCAGGGGACCAGTGGCATTCCAGCCGTTCGCCTTTGCGTGGTGACCGGTGGAGGCGAGAGTGCCGTTGACGTACAGGGCGATCAGCCCCGTGGCGTCGTCGTAGGTGGCCGTCAACTGGGTCCACACCCCGACCCGGACCTTGGAGGCATCGTTTCGGATGTTCGTCTCGTCGTTGGTCGATCCGTCGGCGTCGGAGCGCCCCATGCCGAAGCGCCACGTACCGTCGGAATCGGACCGCACCGTGAACCCGCTGGATCGCTGCCCGTCCTGACTGACAACCACTCCGCCCGCCCTATCGGTCTTGACCCATGTGGAGAGGGTGAAGCTGCGCCTGGTGTCCACGGCAGGCCCACCTGCTGTGACGGTGGCTCCCGCGCCGTTCAGGTCGACGACCTTGGTGGAGGTGCCGGCGACGGTGTCGTCTGCCCAGGTGGCACCGGCACCGGTGAGGGACGCGTGGTTGCGGCCGCGCAGGTCGGCGGCGGTGGAGCCCGAGCCTTCGTTCAGCCTCCAGATGCCGGTCGAGATGCGGGAGTCCCCCATGGTCTGCGCGCGGCCGAAGCCGGTGACCGCGCCGCCGGTGGCGGTCGCGTTCCAGGTGAGCAGGCGGTGGCGGCTGTCGAGCGCCCACAGGTCAGGGGTGCCGTCGGCACTGGTGTCGCCGGATGAGCCCAGAACCGGGTGGGTGGTGGCGTTGACGCCACCGCCGATCCGGGTGCGTTTGGAATGGTCGCCGAGCGCCCCGGGGTTTCCGGCCGTATTCGCGTACTGGTAGAGCTCGCCCGTGTTCCTGTCACGAGCCCACAGGTCGGGCAGGCCGTCGCCGGTGGCGTCGCCGGGGGCGATGAGAGTGAGGTTTTCCCACCCGGTGCCGCTGAGGACGAGTACGACCGGATCGCGGAGCGACCCCGTCGAGGCCCTCCCCTGAAGCAGGACCAGCTGAGAGCCCCCCGCGCCGTTGCTCTCGACGGTCAGCAGGTCGTTGCGCGGCTCGACGCCCTGCTCGGGCAGTGCGTCGCCGACAGCGAGGATCTGCTTGACCCGGCTCCAGTCCGTCGCGTAGGAGCTACCGCAGGGACGCCCGGTGGCCGCCACGGTGCAGTCCTCCGCGTAGGGACGCTGCACGGCCGTGGCGTTGGCGGCGTGGTAGTAGAGGCCGCCGTTGGCGGCGAGGCCGCCCTGGGTGAGGGAGTTGCGGTAGAGCTTGAGTTGTCCGTCCCGGTAGGCCCACAGGTCGTCGATGCGGATGCCGTTGCCGCCGCGGTGCGTGGTCAGGGTGCCGTTGTCCCAACCCTTGCCGCCCGGGCTGTTGGCCGTGTCGGAAGCCAGAACGCCGCCGGAGGACGGGTCCACGGCGGTGGGGTAGACAACGAGGTCGCCGCCTGCTGTGGGCGCGATGAAGTCGACCCGCTCGTCCCCCGTGATGTCACCCAGCGTCGTCTTCGTCTTCGGGTCGTCGGGTACGTAGAAGGTGTACGTCTGTTGCTGCGAGCGATTGCCCGCCCGGTCCACGGCCTGGACGCGCAGGACGTTGGTTCCCCAGGTCGTGGGGGTCAGCGGGATGGTCGCGCTGCCGTTGGCGACGGCGTCGACGCGGTGGGCGCCCCCGACAGGGATGGTTGAGTTGAAGGACCACTCGTAGTACAGGACCCCACTGGTGGAATCCGAGGACTGCACCGTGAAGAGGCCTGGCAGTCCGGTGTACCGGGTTGAGCCGGGCAGGGTTCCGGACGGTGGGTACTCCGCCGAGATGACGACCGGGACGGAGGGCGACTGCGAGTCCAGGGTGAACGTGCAGCCGTCCACCCACTTGGATTCCATGTCGCCGTCGTGAGTGGTCACCCGCCAGCTGTAGGTGTGTCCGTCGGAGAGGTTCGTGGGGCGGACGGAGGTCCAGTGGGTGCCGGTGGCCTCGCCGACGCGCCCGCTGTCATGGACGAGGGAGTTGCCGACACGATCGTTGACCTGGAACCGGGCGGAAGTCGCCTGGTTGTCCGGGTCCCCGATCCAGGCACCGAGGCTGAGGCCTGCGTATGCGGTGGCGCCGACCCAGCCACAGCCGTTTCCGTTCGGGTTCTGCGGGGAGGGCGACATACCCAAGGCCCAGGGATCGTAGGGTGCCCGGTTGTACTCGACGTAGAGGAACGGCAGGTTGTTCCTATCGCGGGTGAACCGCTTGAAGGAACTGTTTCCGTTGCTCCTGGTCTCGTTCGAGGCGAAGAGACCGTAGGTGAGGCTGCCGCGCCACTCGTTCGCGATGAGGTGGTCGCGTACGTCCCACTCGCCGCGCGTGGTCGCGTCCGGGCAGCCCGGGCCGCCGGCGCTGTTGAGGGCTGTGGTGCGCAGGACCTCCCAGTCGCGGGGCTGGGTGTTCCAAGTGATGTTGGAGAGCAAGGGCTCGGTGGAGTGCAGGTCGACGTTGTAGGTGCGGCTGCAGGTGGCGTCGGCCGCATACGACTGGGTGGCGAAGAAGGACGCCTTCTTGATGCTCTTGTCCCTCAGGTCACTGGTGTCGACCTGCACGTAGTACCGTTCCAGCCCGATGCGCGAACGCCAACGCTGATAGCCGACGCCAGGATCGTAGGTATCGCCGTAGTCGTCATAACTGACGGTGTTTGGGTAAGCCTCCTGCACCCATGCCCAGTGATGTGTGCCGCGGTTGGTGGGCTGCCAGGCGGGGTCGATGAAGACGGGGTAGGCCGTCGACGGGTCGGACAGGAAGGCGCGGTCCGGGGTGAGGGCGACGGAGTCTTCGCCGAGTTCGGTCCGCAGGCTCGTGACCTTGGCCGAGTCACCGGGGCCCCCGCTGTCGGAGACGGGCCTGACGGCCTCCGGTTCCGTGCCGGCCCGGCGGGGTCCGTCGCCGCCCTCGGTGGCTCGGAAGGAATTGACCGACCCGGCCTCGCGGGCTGCCGCAGCGGCTGAGGAGGTGGAGTCCCACATCGTGGGGGTCGGTGCCTGGAAGACCGTACGCCCGGAGGCGTCGGAGGCCCGTAGGTTTCCGGCGGCGTCGGCCGAGACGGTGACCCCCTTCCCCTTGAGGCCCATCGTCAGTTTGGTCAGCTTCGGGTGGTGTGCCGCCTCGGCGGAAGCGACCACCAGCACTTGGGTAATGCCGCCGCTCTCGTCGGCCGTGACCATGAGGTCGGTTCCCGGGGCCACTTGTGGGTAGACCGCGCTCGACCCCTCCGGTACGGGCACGGGCAGTTGCTCCGGCCAGCTGAGGACCAACTGCTTGCCGTCCTGGTCCAGGATCGCGAGCGGGCCCGAGCCGCCTCCGGACAGGGTCAGCCCGTTGGACGCGGCCTTCGGACGTAGGGTGCCGTCCGGTTCCTTGATCAAGGTGGCGTCCAGGTTGGTCCAACTGCCGCCGCGCTTCGTGCGAACGGGGACGACGCTCCGGGTCAGGCCCAGGGTGCCGTCCGGGTTGGCGACCACCGTGTCGGTCTCGGTCGTGGCGGCCGGTACGGGGACGGGCCGCCCACTGCGCAGGGCCTCGGCCAGGGCGGTGCTCTCCGCACGCTCGCGCTCGGTGGTGGGTCGCTCCGGAGGCGGCTGGCTGCTTTCGCCGCTCGGTGCCGCCGCCGCGGCGGCTTCCTGCGTTCCGGAGACGCAGGTGAGGCTCATGGCCAGTGCGACCAGCCCGGTCAGTGCGACGGGCCTTCTGCCCCGCCGCCTTGTTTTCGGCATGCCCCCCACGGCAGCCCCCCAATTCGGTTGCGACTGACAACTGGGCGGGAACGCTAACAGTTCGTGGTGCACGTGCCGTCGACGTCTTGATGCGGAATTCAATGTTCCCGTCGGCGTATTCGAATAATCACGACTAATCACCTGTCGAAAACAAGTCATCGCGCAAGCGAATGATTTATTTTCGGGCAGTTTCTTGAACTCTGGGCCCCTAGCAGGAGCTTCTTGTCCAGGTTGGTCACAGTTTTTCGTTGTGTGAACGGGCTAGGCTCCCCAGTCAATTGAATCTCGGTGACCGTGGGGGGCATGCCGTGTCGGCGCCAAATGATCTTTTATCGACGGTGAGGAGCCGGGCGTTCCGGCGACGAGCCACGATTACCTTCTTGATCGTTCTATCCTTGATCTTCACCACGGGAACCGCTGACGCAACTTCCGGTTGGAAACCCAAAGACCCTCGCCGCTGGTCACCGGGGGTCTTGAGCAAAACAAAGTCGGTCTCGGGCAGGAATGCCCTCCCGCCGGCGCCGAAGGCGCCTTCGGGCGACGGGACCGGGCCCTGGAGGCCGCAGGACGTGCACTGGCCGGCTCCGGCCGAGGCCGAGGTCGACCTGACTGTTGCCCACCCATCGACAGTGCCTCGTCCACTGTTCACCACACCCGCGGTCGCCCCTCTCGCAAGTGCCCCGATGGTCCCCCTCCGCGACCGAAGTCAAGCCGGCGTCTCTCCGGTATGGGTCACTCCGTCCGAGAAGGGTGTCCGGGGCACGGGCAAGGCTTTCGTCCGCGTCACGGACCGGGCCGCCGCGGAGCGTGCCGGCGTTCAGGGCCTTCTGCTCTCGGTCCGCCCGATCGCGGAGGCCGCGGACGGCGTCCGAACCAAGGTGACCGTCGATGTCTCCACCATCGCCGGCGCCTTCGGCGGTGACTGGCTTTCTCGTGCCCGGCTGGTTCAGCTGCCCGAGTGCGCGCTGTCCACGCCCGAGCGTGCTGAATGCCGTGCCCAGACGCCGCTGGCAACGGCCGCGAGGGGCGACCGGTCCGGTCTGCTCAGCGCGGATGTGGCCCTCGACGTGGACACGGGGGCAATGGTCGACGGGCAGCGATCCGCTGCGGGAGGTACCACCGTGCTCGCCGCGACCGCCGCACCCGCCGGCCCAGCCGGCACGTACACCGCCACCAGCCTCACTCCGTCGGGCACATGGAGCAACGGCGGCAGCACAGGCGGCTTCTCGTGGTCCTACCCGATCGACGTGCCCGAAGGACTCGGCGGTACCAAACCCAACATTGCCCTCTCCTACAGCTCCCAGTCCGTGGACGGCCGTACGGTGGTCACGAACAACCAGGCCTCCTGGATCGGCGAGGGCTGGAACTACTCGCCGGGCTTCGTCGAGCGCCGCTTCAAGCCGTGCTCGAAGGACGGGCGTGAGGGTTCCAACGAGCAGTGCCTTGCCGGCCACAACGCCGTGTTCTCCCTGAACGGCAAATCCTCGACCCTCGTCCGTGACGACGCCTCCGGTACCTGGCGGCTGGAGAACGACGACGCGTCCAAGGCCGAGCGGCTGACCGGCGCCGCCAACGGAGACAACAACGGCGAGTACTGGAAGATCACCACCGCCGATGGCACCCAGTACTACTTCGGCGCAGGGCGCAAGCCCGGGAGCACAACAGCCCCCGCGACGAACTCCACCTGGACGACCCCTGCCTATGGCAACAACGCCGGCGAGGAGTGCCACCAGTCCACCTTCGAGGCTTCCTGGTGCCAACAGGCGTGGCGATGGAACCTCGACTTCGTCGTCGATCCCCGCGGCGGTGTCATCACGCACTGGTACGACCAGGAGACCAACCACTACAAGCGCGGTGCCACCGCCGCGAAGCCGGATGGAACCCGCACTTCCTACATCCGCGGCGGCACCCTCGCCCGGATCACCTACGGCTCCAAACTGACGGATGCCGACACCGTCAAGCCGACCGCCCAGGTCTTCTTCACCACGGCAGAGCGCTGCCTTCCGGACGCCGCCTTCGACTGCGCCCCGGCCAAGCTCACCAAGACCAACGCGACCAAGTGGCCCGACGTCCCCTTCGACCAGAGCTGCACGGCGGCCGGCACCTGCGAGAACACCGCCGCCACCTTCTGGACGACCAAGCGCCTCACCACCATCACCACCCAGGTCCGCAACGCCGCCGGGGGGTACGACAACGTCGACTCCTACGCGCTCAAGCACGAGTTCCCCGACCCCAAGGACGGAACCGCCCCGGCCCTGTGGCTCGCCTCCCTCACCCACACCGGATTCGACGGTGCGGCGTCCTTGTCCGCTCCGCCGGTGACCTTCGCCGGCCGTCTGATGAACAACCGGGTCGACTCCAGCAGTGACAACAAGCCCGCCCTCAACCGCCGCCGAGTCGTCGCCATCACGTCCGAAACAGGCCAGGTCACCGACATCGGGTACGCCGACCCCGACTGCGCCCCGGGGGCCGGGCTGCCCCCGGCCAAGGACTCCAACGGCACCCGCTGCTACCCCGTCTACTGGAACCCCGACGACAAGAGCCCTCTCGACCCCACCCTCGACTGGTTCCACAAGTACGTCATCAGCCGTGTGACCGAGATCGACCCCTTCGGCGGCTCCCGTCCGCGCGAAGTCCGCTACGAGTACGTCGGCCCCGCGGCCTGGCACCGCGACGACGATGAACTCACCGAGGCCAAGCACCGCACCTGGAACCAGTTCCGAGGCTACGAACAGGTCATCACCCGCGCCGGTACCGCACCGGACGTCGTTTCCAAGAGTGCCGCCTTCTACCTGCGAGGCATGAACGGCGACGTCAAGGCCGATGGCAGTAAGCGCACTGTCACCTATCCCGGTCTCGCCGGAAACACATTGCCGGACGACGATGCCCTCGCGGGCACCGTCCGTGAAACCCGGACCTTCGCCTCGGACCAGGGCGAGCCCGCGACGGTGAGCCGCTCCGAACCGTGGCTGTCCGCGGCCACGGCGACCCGCAGCCGTGGAGCAGGGCTGCCCGCGCTCACTGCCCGAATGCAGCGTCCCGGGGCATCCCAGGACAGGTCGCTCCGCGCCGACGGGACATGGCAGACCACCTCACGGACGACCACGTACGACTCCGTCCACGGAATGCCGACCGAAGTTCTGGTCCGCGCCGACGGCCTCCCCGATGTCTGCACGACCACCACGTATGCCCGCAACACCGCGGCGTGGATGATGGACCGGGTATCCGAGACCGTCCAGATCCAGGGCAACTGCGGTGCCACACCGGCCGAGACCAACACCCTCGCGCGCAATCGGACCACCTACGACGGCCGACCGCACGGCACCCTCGACGGCCCCGGCCTGGTCACCACCACCGAGTCGCTGGACCGCTTCGATTCCGGCCGGCCCGTCTACACGGTCGATTCCACCACCGTCTACGACGCGTACGGGCGGGCCACCAGCACCACCGACGCCGCGGGCGCGAAGACCACGACCGTGTACGAGCCTGCGACCCTCGCCGTTCCGATCACGACCAAGGTGACCAACGCCAAGGGCTGGACGACGACCACGACGCTCCACCCCCTGCGCGGGCTCTCGGTGAAGACGGCGGACCACAACGGCCGAACCACCGAAGCCTCCTACGACGCCCTGGGCCGCACCACCGGCGTCTGGATGCCCGGCCGTACGCGTGACATGAGTGCGAACACTCTGTTCACCTACGACCTCACCAACACCACGACCAGTGCGGTCACCACGCGCTCGCTCCGGTCGGACCAGTCCTACGCAACCTCCATCGCGATCAACGACGCCTTCGGACAGCAGGTTCAGCTGCAGTCCGTCGCGCAGAACGGCGCGGCGACGAGCCGCCTCATCACCGACACCGCCTATGACAGTCACGGTCGTGCCGCCAAGACCAATCAGATGTACGTCAATCACGGTTCCGCCCCGGCAATCACCCGCTTCGTCGCCGACGACGGCATGATCCCGGCCCAGACCGCGACGCTCTACGACGGCCTTGGGCGCCCGACAGCCTCGGTGTTCCTTTCCAAGGGACAAGAACAATGGCGTACCACCACGGCCTACCCCGGGGCCGAGCGCACCGATATCCTCCCGCCCATGGGTGACACCGCCACGAGCGTGATCACCGACGTCCGTGGCCGCACCGTCGAGCGGCGCACGTACAAGGGCGGCAAGGCTGAAGGCGAGTACGACTCGATGCGTTATGCGTACTCGACCACGGGCGAGCTGACCCGGCTCACGGACGCCGCCGGCAATGCCTGGACCTACGCCTACGACCTGCGCGGCCGCCGCATCAGCTCCGCGGACCCCGACAAGGGCGCGGCGACGACCACTTATGACCACGCGGGGCGGCCGGCCTCGACCCGGGACGCACTCGGGACCACCGTCTTCATCAGCTACGACATCCTGGGCCGTCCCACCTCCCGCAATCTGAACGCGGCCGACGGACCCAAACTGGCGACGTACGAGTACGACACACTCCTCCTGGGACAGCCCACCGCCACCGTCAGTTGGACCGGCGGCAAGCCATGGCGCCAGGAAGCCACCGGCTACGACATCGGCTACCGTCCCACCGGCACCAAACTCACCGTCCCCGAAGGCGAAGGCGCCCTCACCGGTACCTACACGCTTTCCACCAGCTACGACCCGGTCACAGGCCTGGAACGCCGCACCACCCTGCCCGCGGTAGGGGGCCTGCCCTCCGAACGGCTCGAAGCCGGCCGGAACATCAACGGCCTGCCGGTCTCATACGGATCGGACACCACCGACTACGTCAACTTCATCGACTACGACGAACACGGAACCGCGAAACGGACCACCTTCGGCGACGTCCCCAAGCAAGTCAGCGTCACCAACATCCAAGATCCCGCCACCGGACGCCTGCTCAGCACCCGGATCGACAAGCAGGACCAAACCACGCCCGTCGAGACCACCGGGTACACATACACCCAGACCGGTGACGTCACCTCAGTGGAGAGCACCCAGGGCGCGGTCCGTGACCTCCAGTGCTTCACCTACGACCATCTGCACCGGCTCACCCGCGCCTGGACCGACACCGACACCGTCACCACTCGGCCCGGACCGTCGGTCCCAGGGGTCGGCGGCTGTGCCCGCACCACTCCCCGCCCAGGCGCGACCGGCGGTCCTGCCCCCTACGACCAGGCCTTCACCTACGACATCACCGGGAACCGCACGTCGGTCACCGATCACGACCCCGCGGGTGACCCGACCAGGGCCGGCACGACCACCACCAGCTTCCCGGCCCCTGGCTCAGCACGGCCGCATGCACCGGCAACGACCACCCGACAGACCGGCACCGGGCCGTCGGCCGCCTCCCCCCTCACCTACGACGCGAACGGCAACACCCTCACGCGCCCCGACGGCAACGGGTCCCAGCAGAGCCTGACGTGGGACGTGGAAGGCCGCCTCGTAGCGAACGCGACCAGCGCCGGTACATCAACGTACGTCTACGACGCGTCCGGCACACGGTTGCTGCGCAAGGACCCGGGCAGGACCACCCTCACACTCGGGTCGACCGAACTCACCCTCGACACCACGACGAACAAGGTCACCGGCACCCGCTACTACGCCACGCCCGGCGGTCCGACCATCGTCCGCACTTCCGAGGGAAAGCTCTCCTACGTTGTCGCCGACCACCACAACACGGGCACCGTCGCCGTCGACGCGGTGACCCTCCAGGTTCAGCGCCGCTACACGAAACCGTTCGGAGAGCAAAGGGGAAGCGCTCCGATCACCTGGCCGGGGCAGAAGGGGTTCGTCGGCGGAACCCAGGACAAGGCCACTGGCCTCACCCACCTTGGTGCCCGCACATACGATCCCCGCACCGGCACGTTCCTCAGCGTCGACCCGGTCCTCACACCAGGTTCCAGCCAGTCCCTCAACGCCTACGCGTACGCACACAACAACCCGATCACCACCTCTGACCCCAGTGGCCTGTGTGCCGAACTCGACTGCCCCACAAGAGCCTGCGCCACCTGCCGAAACTCCACACCCGGCCACGCACCCCGCCCGGGCGATGACCAGCCCGGAAGCGGCTCCGGAAACCCCAAGGCGCGTTCCGGCGCCGGGGCCCATTACGGCAATACCTACCGGCCGTCTCCTGTCGGGGGCAAGCCCCTCAACTGCTCGATGAGCCGCAACGGCTGCGGTGGCCCGAAGCCCCCGGCCCCGCCGACCCCACTGCCGGCACCTCCGTGGCTTCCCCCGCCGCCGCCCGTCTTCGTACCGTCCGACTGCCGTCCTGACGACGGACGGGTCGCATGCATGACAGAAGTTTCACCAAGTCAGATTCGCTCCCATCCTTTCAATAAGGGAAACGTAGATAATGATGCGAACGAACTGGCGTACTGGTTTGCGGCGAAGACGGAAAGTTGCGCCAAGCGGGCGGAGCAGTACGTCTGCTTCGGTAAATCCCCGGCAGGGGACCAGCCGATAACGGTCGGGGATGTCCATTTCTACCCGTCCGATAAGGAGAGCTTCGCCAGGCGGATCAATGCAGAGGCTCGACGGCGCGATCAAATGATTCCTCTGGTTGGAGCGGCGGGCGTAGAAAAATTCGGCCCTGACCTCGAACGGCATGAAGCGATCCACTCGAAGCAGTGGGCGCGGTCCGAAAGGGCCGAGATCTTCATCATAAAGTATTTCAAAGAGGTGGCAGAATCCAGATATAAGGTAGGAACGATCTCGCATGCGAATGATTTCGAGAAAGGGGCGAATCTGTGGTGGGGTGGATATCTTACCTGGCGGAGGGATCAATTCATCGCCCCCGGGGAGGAGCTGAAATTCTCAGGAAATTGAACGCGGGTCGGCGAGCGACTCGACGTCTGGCGATCGGGGTCGTGCTGTCTACATGGACAGTCGTCGCGTGCAGCCCTGCTCCCAGTGCGATACTTGCCGTCGAACGCACGGATCCCGGGAAAGCCCGCGTTCTGATCGCCCCCTGCGCGGACTACGCTGCCCTGCAGTTCGATGTATTCAGTTCCGGTGGCACCGTCGGCTACAAGATTTGGGCCATCGATAGTGACGCCATGGGCGGACCGCTTTCCAGCGTCGATCTCTTCACGGCTCCCCCGGGGTGGAGTGTTGCAGAATCGAGCCTGACCGATCTCAAGGGCGCGCACGAATATACCGTGGTCCTGGAAGGGGCGGTTGGCAGTCGCGGCCTGGATGGGGAAATATCCTTCACTCCTGCCCAATTTGAAGGGTTGAAAGACGGAGAAGTCCTCGTGAGGGATGACGGAGAAACGAAAAAGATAAAGTCATCCGAGTTCATGAAAAAGGACTCGGGTCGGTGCGCGGCGGGATAAGGGTGGCGCGGCTGTGAAGGTGGCCTTCGTCTGATCATGTGCTCCCGTAAGGCGCGTGATCACCGACGAAGGTCACCTTCGGGGTCCATGGCCCGGGCGCCTTCGTGAACCCCGGGGCGGCAGGCGATCATCCATGGCAGGCTCGCGCTCTCCGTGCGAGGGGAGCACTTGATGGGGGTGCCGGGCGTGACACGGGCGACCGGACCGGGGGCCGTGTCAGGCTGTAGGGGCAGTGGCAACCCCATGGGACGCAGCCCCGGTCCTGGGATCGACCTCGGCCACGCATGACGAAGGGACGCTTCCTCGATGCGCATCATCCTGATCGGGCCGCCCGGAGCGGGCAAGGGCACGCAAGCGGTGCGCCTCGCGGCGCATCTGTCGATCCCGCACATCTCCACCGGTGACCTCTTCCGCGCGCACATGAACCAGGGCGATCAGCTCGGGCGGACTGCCGACGTGGCCGTGCGCGCCGGCCTTCTGGTCCCGGACGAGGTCACCATCGCGATGATCGAGGAGCGCCTTGCCCGCCCGGACACCGAGGGCGGATTCCTGTTGGACGGCTTCCCCCGCAACCTCGCTCAGGCGCAGGCGTTGGACGCCCTGCTGGCCGGGGCGAGGTCGAGGCTGGACTCGGTGCTCGACCTTGAGATCCCCGAGAGCCAAGTGGTCAGTCGGATCGCCGGGCGACGGTTGTGCCGGGAGGACCGCGAACACATCTTCCACCTCGACCACAGCCCGCCCCGAGTGGCGGGGACCTGCGACGTTTGCGGCGGTGAGCTGTACCAGCGCGATGACGACCACGAGGCGACGGTCCGTAGGCGGCTGGAGGTCTACCGCGCCGACACGGCTCCCGTCGTCGATCACTACCGTGGCCAAGGACTGGTGACGAGGATCTCGGCCCTCGGCTCGGTCGAGGAGGTCCTCGACCGAGCACTGGCCGCGATCGGCCAAGGCGAAGCCCAGGGCCACGGTCTGCCGTCGAAGTGATCCGGCGTCGTGGTTCACGCCCTGCCGCCCCGCCGCCGGGTACTCAGCCGTGCCGCACATGGCGCCGACGGACCGGCCTCAGCCGGCGACGGACTTCCGCTCGCTCTCGGAGAGCGGAGCGGAGTCCAGGTGGGCGAGTTTGCGACCCGTGAACATGTGGCGCAGCATGTCGGGCTTGAACAGTCGTGACGGCGGCCGCTCCATGCTCATCACGTCCAGCAGAGCCCTCAGGGCATGCGGGTTGCGTGCGCCGGCATCGACGGCACGGTCGATGAAGGACGCGAGGAATTTCTCCAGGTTCGTCGGCGGCTTCCCACTGGCCCCCGGGTAGAAGATGTCCTGACCCACTGCCAAAGCCCAGGCGATCCCCACCGGGCGTGCGACGGCTCGCTGAACGCGGCGGGCCGTGCCGGGGTTTCCGAGACCGTGCCTGCGCAGTACGTCTCCGAGTGCAACGGCGCATTGGGCGGAGACGGTCAGGCCATGTCCGTAGACGGGGTTGTATCCGGCGACGGCGTCGCCGAGGACTGCGAACCCGGACGGCCAGTGCGCGGCCTTCTCGTAGAAACGCCGCTTGTTGGCGGTGCTGCGGGTGGTGACCACGTCGGTGGCCGGCTCCGCGTCCGCGAGTAGCTCACCGATGACGGGATCGCTCAACGACTCGGCGAACTCCAGAAACTCGGCGTTCCGATTCGAGGGTTGTCCGCCTCGGGTGCCGGAGAGGGTCACCATCCAACGTCGGTTTTCGATCGGGATGATGATGCCGCCTCGGCCGGGCGCGTCGTTGGGGTTCGCCTGCACGTTGACGAGCGGGAAACCGTCGGCCGTGCTGCCGGGCGCATGATAGATCCGGCTCGCGTAGCCGACGCCGGCATCCACGACACGCTCCTGCACCGCCGGCACGCCCAGGTTCTTCAGCCATGTCGGCGCCTGGCTGCCTCGTCCGCTCGCATCGATCACGAGGTCGGCGCCCAGTGACTCCTCGGCTCCGGCGGAGCGGATTCGGACCCCGGTCACCCTGCGCGCGTCACCCTCCAGAGCCAGGAGTTCGGTCTCCTGACGTAACGTGATGCGCGGACGCCGTAGGACCTCCGTACGAATCGTCGCGTCGAGGAGATCACGGCTGCAGACGAGGTTGGTGTGGTGGCAGGCGTTGAAGCGACGGAACCACTGGCCGGAGGGGGCCTTCGAGACGAGGCCCGCCATGATGGGGATGCGTCGGGCGCCATGGCTTTCGAGCCGGTCGACGATGCCGGGCAGGAGCTCCTCGAACGCCTTGACCCCGCCGGACCACAGCAGATGGCCGTGGCGTGCTTGAGGCAGTCCTTTTCGAGGCTCGGGCCCTTCGGGCAGCGCGTCGCGTTCGATGATGGTGACGTCGGCGAAGTCGGCCAGGACCACTGCGGTCAGCATGCCCGTCATCCCTCCGCCGACCACTATCGCTGTGCGCCCCAGAGGGGTGGATCCTTCATCCATCGGTGTGACTGCTCTTTCTGTTTTCTGCGAGCCGGCGAATGGCTTCGATTCGTGCGGGGGATCGGAGAGCGTGCGAAATCGGTTCCACGCTGATCAGTTCACTGCTGATGGGGGCGGATTCCTCACCGTCCTCGGGCCGTGTTGCGGTGCGGAAGAGGTCGACCGCCACGAGGATGTCGATCGCGCCGGCCATTCCACGCGCGTGGTGCTCCTCGTACCCGGCCTCCAGCGCGGTGTGGAACGCGGCACGGCGACGCCGGTCATCGAGGTGCGGCGCCAGGAGCAACAGGCCGTCACGAATGTTCGTCTGTCGTCGCATCAGGCGCAGGGGGAGGGGGGAGAACTGGCGCACGCGGATGGGCACCGGTGACGGATCGATCGAATGGAGCAGTTGCCACAGCGGCCACAGACGGCGGTAGGTCGCATGGTCGGTCCAACGATCCCGCAGGAACGGGCCGGCCTGGGGCAGGATGAAACCGAGGGCGACCAGAATTCCATTGAGCAATGCGAAGTTGGGGGCAATGCGCAGGCTCAGGAAATCCCAGTCGGTGGTGCCGGACCAGCGGGCGATGATCGCGCACAGTTTTGTCACGTCGAAAACAAGACCGCAGGCGTATCCGGCCTGGAGCAGGCGCAGGCCCGCGCGTAGCCAGGCCGACTCCAGTTCCTGGACCCAGGGCAGGATCAGTCGGACGGCAGCCATGGCCGAAGCCATGTGGGCCAACAGGTAGAGCAGGATGTGCTCCCGCATCCACGGCGTGGTGGCGTAATAGGTGTCGAGATCCGTGATGCGCTCGCTGGGGACATCCGCCATGAGGAACGAAACCCAGAGGGCGGCGATTATCCCCACATGGATGATCCACACGCGGCGTGTGCGTCGGAGCCGCTGCGGACCCGGTCCGTCCTGCCACGTGATGAGCATGCTGAGGCAGCAGCCGCCGAAGGCGGTGAGCAACGAATACGTCCACGGCGCGGCGATGTTCGGGACGCCGACGAGCGTATTGATCCGGTGGACGGAGGTGGGCGCGATGGAGAGGAATATCAGCGTCGCCAGGAACAGCATCAGGCTGGTCGAGCGGACATTGGGATCGCGAAAAGCGCGCCTGAGAGTGGGCAATTTTATGAGCAGGGCCACCACGAAAAAAATGGCGGGCACGATGTACGGAATGCGTAGGTCGGTCAACTCCATCAGCCCATGGGTCCGCTCCTGGCCGTGAGCGACGACGCTATTCGGCCCGCCCGGGTTCGCTGGGTAATCGTGTCGCGGGCGCGCTGACCGGGTAGCCACGACCGGAATCGACTGCCGACGAGAAGCCCGAACTCTTCGGCCTGTATCTCGGCCCTCGCATGATGATCGGGCTGTGAGTCCGAGCGCGCCGCGATCCTGATCAATTCACCCCAGGGGATGTCGTCATCCGCACCGAAGCGCCGGGCGGCAGCGGCGACCGGTAGTCCGTGATGGCCGCAGTCCCCGTTCTTTATGTGCCAGAGCTCGTGTCCCAGGATGGTGAGCTGATGCTCCGGATGCGTGCGCTGCTCCACGATGACCAGAATGAATTTGTCGCCCTCCAGCGTGAGCCCGGAAGCCCTGGTGCTGTCGGGGAACGCGCGAATCCGTAACCTGATGGGCTTCTTCATTCTTTCAGGCATTTGCTCGGACATGGCGTTGCACAGCGTCTGCATCAACTCTTCCGGCTCGGCCGGAAACTCCAAAATCTTGGCGGTCTCCTTGGTGAGATCCGAGAGAAGGGTCTTCATGGCCCGGGTGCTCACTCGTCGCCGCCCTCGTCCTCGTTCTCGCCCTCGTCCATCCACTCACGAATCTTCTTGGCGAGAGTGTTCTTCCTCGCATGTGAGAGGGATTTGGCGCGAGTGGCCGCCCCTGACAGTCCGAGTTCCTCCATGATCTCGTGCATGGGGTCGCTCGGACAGAATTCAACCGGAGTTCGGTTGGGGATGCGTTCGAGGTCCGTGAGCGTTGACCGGAGTGCCCTGTTGACCAGCTGCGAGTTCGTCGCCCACAAGAAGCCTTCATCGATGCCCAAGGATCTCTCGAAGTATTCCTGCAGGGGAACGCCGTGCTCGATGGCCGGCACCTTGATGCCGAGGCACAGCTGTCGCACCCACTCGGGAGACAGATCGAGCTGAGAAGCGATCTCCCTACGCACGTCGGTGGCCCGCTTTCCGGTCTGGGCCACCAGCTTCTCGAAGAGGATCTTGACCCGCGCGCTGACGCGGTCGTTGATGCTCGCTTCGGGAAGCTCCTCGCCCGCCAGCAGCCCGCCGACCTCCGCCTCCGTCAACAGGGTGCGGCTCGACAGCATGGAGATGTCGACGACCTCGGCACGGTCGAGGCCTCTCTCGGTGATCAGCGCGTCAAGGCGTGCCAAGGTCTCGCCGAGAGGGGGATGGGGCGTACTCACCGATGTACTCCCGGAGTTGAGGGACAATCAGATTGCCGATCCGTGATGCGACCCTACGCGGCCGGTTCGGCCCGCGACCAGGCTCCGCCAACGATCGTGGCCGGATCACCAACGATCGTGGCCGAAATGCCAACGATCGTTGACGGTGGGGATGGCGAAGGCCGCCTGCCGCGAGGCCTCGGGACGCAGCCGCCGCCGGGCCTGATGTCGTACCGGGGTCCTAAGGTCTCGCGTATGTCCCGCCACACGCCTGATCGCCCCGTCGACGTGGAGAGCCTCTTCCCCGAGTTGCTCCCCTTCCGCCGCCAATCCGTCCGCCTGCACCCGCGTCCTGGTTCTCCGACCTGCAGGGAGAGCTCCGTCGGAGGTCCTCTGCTCTGGCCCGCTGCGGAGCCGTGGCCGGTGTGTCGGGAAGAGCACTACGGGTACGACATCAGCAACCGGCCGGAACCCGCCGTACCGCTGGTTCCCATCGTGCAGGTCCACCGAGCCGACGCGCCCGGCGTGCCCTTCCCCACCGGCACGGACCTGTTGCAGGTCCTGTGGTGCCCCTACGGTCACGGCGAGTTCTGCTACCCCCTGCCCCAGGTCCACTGGCGGGACTCCGGTGCGGTCGGCGACGTACTGCCGACCCCGCCCCCGGCAGCCGGGCTTCCGGTGGACTGGTATCCGGCGCCCTGCGTGGTTCACCCCGAGCAGGTGACCGAGTATCCGAGCTGGGACATTCCCGACGAGCTCCACGAGTCGCTCCGCGACCGCTTCGACGCACTTCTCGCCGAGACCGGCCTGCGCTACTCCTACCACCTCGCCGAGGCACCAGGGATCAAACTGGGCGGTTACCCGGGCTGGACGCAAGAACCGGCATGGCCCGACTGCGAGGGGTGCGGCAGCGGGATGGAGCACCTTCTGACCGTGTCCAGCTGGGAATTCGACATCGAGTCCCGGCGCACGTGGCTTCCTGAAGAAGACCGGACCGACGAGTACGAAGCCGCCGTCCTGCGCAGGGGCGGCAGGCCCCACAACCCCGCCGAGCTGTGCCTCGGCGACGCCGGAGGCGTCTACGTCTTCGAATGCCGCACCTGCCCCGACCGCCCCGTCGGGCACTGGTTCGACTGCTCGTGACCGCCCGGCGGGTCCCCTACGCCGTTCGGCAAGAACACGCCGTGAGGGGGAGCGGGGGCCTCCCTCGCGAGGGCCTGGGGCATCCGAATCGAAGGCACCGACCTGCGGGTCCTGGTCGCGGAGGCCACCCGCGAGCTCTGGAGCCGGGAGCTCGACGAGGACGACGACACCCCGCAGGAGCGGGAGGAGTTCCTGCTGCGCCAACACGCCCCGCTGTGGCTGGACGACGGGCCCGACGGCCCCGAGGGAGCCGCTGATACCCACGTTCCCGCCGCCCCCGACGGCCCCACCGCCCCCGACGGGGCCCGAGCCCGCCCCCACTTCCTGGGCGACGCGTCACCGCGCCTCCGTGACCCCGACACCGGCGCCCTGTTCCTCCTGGGCTGTTCCGGCGGGATCGACTGCTGCCGGCCCCTGCTCGCCAAGGTCCACGTCACGGCGACGGAGGTCACCTGGTCCGGCTTCCACCAACCCCACCGGCCGCAGTGGGGCGAACTGCCCCTGGCCCCCCTGCTGGGCGAGCGCTAGCCCGGCCGGGTCACGGACGGCGGGCGATCCAGGTCGTGCGCGTCGTCCGTACGCCCAGGTCACCGCGACCCGCGATGCCGTACGGGTGGGCGTCGTCCAGGAGGGCGTCGAGAGCCGCCCGATCGTCGGCCTCCAGCGAGCCGGCGCCGTGGAAGCGCAGCTTGGCCAGACAGACTTCGGCGTAGCGGTTCAGCGCCGGGCCGGCCTGGGCCGCGGTGAGGTCGATGTCGAAGGGGCGGCGTGCCTCGACGGTGAAGCCGGCGTCCGTCAACGTCCGGCTCCACTCGTGGGGCGGGTTGGGGTTCGTCACGGCGTGCAGCCGTGCCTCCAGGCCGGGACGGCCGACACCGGCGTCCTCGGGGAGGAAGCGCGGGAAGAAGTCCATCTCGGTGACCACCAGCACGGCGCCCGGCCGCAGTTGCCCGCGTGCCTGAGCCAGCGTTCGGGCCGGGTCGCGCAGGTGATGGAGGAAGGCCGCGGCCCACATCAGGTCGTACGGCTCCCCGTGGGTGGGCAGCGGCCAAGCCTCGTCCAGGTTCGCCTCCACGGTGCGAACGCGATCCGAAACGCCGCGTACGGCTGCCTGGTGCCGCAGCCGGCGCAGCGACCCCGGGGCGATGTCCAGCGCCGTCACCACGGCTCCGGGGAACCGGTCGGCGAGCGCGAGGGCACCGGTACCGGGCCCGCTGCCCAGATCCGCGATCCGCGTCGGGACGGTGTCGGCGACATCGGAGATCCAGCCGGTCAGTTCCGTGAGGTACGGGGTGAGGACCTCGGCGTCCAGTTCCAGAAGCTCGGCCATCGCGGCGTCGGCGTCGGAGTCGGGGCCGGAAGCATGTCCGATGTGGCCATCAGTGGTGTGGTGTGTGCTCATGGTCCGACCGTAGGACGAACGCCGCCACCTGGTCATACACTCTTGCCGGTGGAGCAAGAAACAACTCTGGACGCCACCGTGAGAACGCGGATCCGGTCCCTGCGCAAGGCGCGTGGATGGTCGTTGGACAATCTCGCCGACCGGGCGGACATCAGCCCGTCCCAACTCTCCCGCATCGAGACCGGGCACCGTCGAATCAGCCTCGACCAGCTCTCCGCCATCGCCGAGGCCCTGGGAATCTCGCTCGACCAACTGGTCGAGTCACCGCAGGACTCCGACGTCGTCATCCGCCCCGAGAAGGACGAGCACCGGGGACTCACCACCTGGCTCCTCACCGGGGACGACGGCCCCCAGGGCCTGACCGTCGCCAAGATGCGCATCACCGCCCAGGCGGGCGACGTCGGTCCCGGCGACATGGGGGTGCATCCGGGCAGGGACTGGTTCACCGTGCTGTCCGGCACGGTCGTGCTCTACCTCGGCGAACGCGTCATCCGCGTCGAAGCGGGACAGGCGGCCTCGTTCTCCACCATGACCCCGCACACCATCCGCGCAGACCACGGACCGGCCGAAGCCCTGTGCATCCTCGACCACAACGGCCAACGCACCCACCTCCAAGCCTCTTCCCGGCACCTGTCCGGCGGGAGCGCGCCGGAGCCCGCCGACCCGCGGTGACACAACAAGGCCAACAGGGGCAACCGGCTTCGATGGTCTGTTCGGATGTGTCGGCGGTGTCGATCGGGTGGGGCGCGGCGCGGCCTACGGCCCGGTGGGGGCCGGTGGGCGGAGCGTGGAGGGCATGACAAACCTTCTGGGTCTTCGTGCCCTCGCCGTGGGCGTCGCCGTTTCCTCCTCCCTGCTCGTGGGTTCCTGCGGTGCCGCCAAGCAGCCCGTGACCGCGGCTCCCGCCGCGCCGTCCTCCCCGCAGGCCAGTGCGACGGCCGGCGGCGGACTCACCGAGGACCAGCGTGAGCGGATGGCTTTGATCCCTCCGGCGAAGGTGCCGTGGGACAAGGCGATGGCAACGGCGGTCGGCGGGGTGCCGAAGGGCAGGCTCGTCGAGATCGAATTGGAGGCCTCGCGGGGGACTCCCCCCGGTACGGCCTCGGGCAGTCCGAGCCCGGCGGTCTCCGCCCCGGCGGCGGGCATGCCGGTGTGGGACGTGACGGTCGCCGCCGAGGACGGAACGATTCACGACGTCCAGGTGGACGCCATCACGGGCAAGGTGTCCCGCTCGCGCGTCGAGCCGGGCCAGGACGAGGACGACAAGCGCGAGGTCGCCGACCAGCTGAGCGCGGCCACCACCACCGTCCAACAGGCCGTGAAGACCGCCACGGACCGCAAGCCCGGCACCGTGACGGCCGTGGAACTCGACGACGACCTCTGGTCCGTCGACATCGTCACCCCGGACTGGAACAAGACCACCTACGACATCGACGCCGCCAAGGGCACCGTCGTACGCGAGCACGTCGACCGCGACTGACCCCACTCCCCAATGGTCCTGACCTGCGCGGAAGCCGTCATGTGGCACGCATCGGGAGGTCCGCGTCCCTGGGGCAACCGGCTGAACTATGCCACTGGCATGGAGGCGGGGCGCCCGTGTCGGGGAGGTATCGAACCGACTGCGGTCGCGACGGCCGCTCCAGCGACGAGGAGATGCTCATGGCGGTTCCCAAGGTCGGTCCGAAGGCGGACCCGGAGTTCTTCAAGGAGATCGAGGCGGTTTTCAAGAAGCATCCGGAGGCCGCCAAGAAGTACTCGATCCGTTTCATCGGCGGTGAAATCGCCGCGTTGAAGCTCGATTTCGACAAGACGGTCGGTGTTTCGCGGCTGGACGGGAAGCAGCTCGTCACCGAATTCGTCGATCGGGGCACCCTCATCAAGGACAAGTCCGGTGGTGGCCTCGATGAGGAAGAGGTACTGGAGGCAGACCGGTTCTGCTGTGAGTGGGTAACCACCGGGAGCCGGACGAGGTGCGTCAAGATCTGCTCCTGAGGAAGCCCGGGGAAGCCCGGGGAAGCCCGGGGAAGCGCGAGTAGGCCCGGGTAGGCCCGAGCAGGCCGGGGGAAGTCCGTCCCGTCGGTGGGCGGGGATGGTGGGGCCGTGGGCCGGACGCCGACGGCCCCACCTCTTCCGCGTTGCGAGAACCTGCTCCAGCGGGCCGCGGCATCGAGCCCCGTGCCCCTGGGGCAACCGGCTGAACTATGCCACTGGCATGGAGGCGGGGCGTCCGTGTCGGGGAGGTATCGAACCGACTGCGGTCGCGACGGCCGCTCCAGCGACGAGGAGATGCTCATGGCGGTTCCCAAGGTCGGTCCGAAGGCGGACCCGGAGTTCTTCAAGGAGATCGAGGCGGTTTTCAAGAAGCATCCGGAGGCCGCCAAGAAGTACTCCATCCGTTTCATCGGCGGTGAAATCACCGCGTTGAAGCTCGATTTCGACAAGACGGTCGGTGTTTCGCGGCTGGACGGGAAGCAGCTCGTCACCGAATTCGTCGATCGCGGCACCCTCATCAAGGACAAGTCCGGTGGTGGCCTCGACGAGGAAGAGGTACTGGAGGCAGACCGGTTCTGCTGTGAATGGGTGGTCACCGGTAGCCGGCGAAGGTGCGTCAGGATCTGCTCCTGAGGGAATCCGACCACCGGCGGCCGAGAACGGACAGGACGAACCGGTGCCGCCTGCCCGCGTGGGTATCCGTGCGCGCACCGACCGGTGCGCGCACATCCCTCGGTATCGATCGGGGCAGGCGTGCCCGACGGGCCGGTAAGCCCCGGAGAACACCTTGCGCGGGATTTCCCAGCAGCGGGCGGTGCTCGTCCCGTCACGCCTGCGGCACCGGCTATCGTTCGGCCGACACGAGCGGGCCGGGCCGGGTACGGGCTCCTCGGGGAGGGGGTGGGACGTGGCGACGGTCGCCGTCACCGGGCACATGCGCATCGATCCGGGGAGGTCTGCCGCCATCGCGGCCGCCATCCGCGCCGCCCTCGCGCGCTCGTCCGCCGACGGGCTGACCGGCCTCTCCTGCCTTGCCGAAGGAGCCGACGCCCTGTTCGCCGACCTCGTCCTGGAGGCCGGGGGCCGGCTGGAGGTCGTCCTCCCGTCACACGACTACCGTGCGCGCATGGTGGCCCCGCACTACGCCGCCGACTTCGACCGCCTGCGCGGCGCCGCGGCCCGGGTGACGGTCATGCCGTTCAGGCAGGCCTCCGTACGGGCCTACAGTGCCGCAAACCGCGTACTCCTGGGCCGCGCCGACCTGTTGGTGGCGGTGTGGAACGGCCTGCCGGGCGGCCCGGGCGGGACGGCCGACATGGTGGCCGCGGCGCGCACCGCAGGGCTGCCCGTCGAGGTCGTACCGGCGTGACACGTCGAGCGGACACCGCCCGTGGACCCGGATCCTGGATCCGGATCGTGCACGAAATCGGAGTCAGCCCGTGGGCGCTCCGGGGCTGAACGCCGATGCCGATGGCGATGGTTGTGTAGATGGCGGTGAAGCCGGCGGTGAAGCCGGCGGTGACGGAGCGAGGGCCTCGGCCAGTTCCCGGCGGTTCGTCACGCCGACCTTGCGGTAGATCCTCTGCAGCGTGTTGTCGACGGTCCTGACCGAGAGCACCAGCTCGCCCGCGATCTCCTTGCTGGTCATCCTGTGGGCGGCGCGCAGCGCGATCTCGTGTTCTCGGGACGTCAGTTCGGAGCCCGCCGTCGGCCCGGGCAGCAGGTGGGGGGCGTGCGCCCCTTGAAGGTGCTCCCGTTCCCGGGCCGCGAGCAGTTCCGCCTGCCGGGCGTGGCGGGGGCCGCGGGTGCGGTGCAGCAAGCGGGCCGCGAGGGCCGCGGCGTCGGCGGCCACCGCGTGCGCACCGAGGTCGGCCAGCGCGTGGGCGGCTGCGACGAGCAGTTCGTGGTCCTGGTCGGCGACCGCCCGCGCGTACAGCCCGCGGGCGCGGGCCAACGGCCCCTGGACCCCGTCGGCGAGCTCGCGCAGCGCCTCGGCGTGCTCGTGCGCGCCGAGGCGGAGGAGATCGGTGAGCAGCAGCATGCGGGAGGCGTGCTGTCCGGCCGCGCGGGCCTCGCGGCAGGCGGTTTCCAGGACGGCGCGGGCTTCGGTGATGCGGCCCTCGGCAGCGTGCAGCCAGGCCTCCCCGAGCAGGTCCTCACCGGCCATGAGGCCGAGCGGCGGATGGCTGCGGGCGGCGGCCGCGGCCCGCGCCGCTGCTGGCCGGTCCCCCAGCACGGCCAGGGCCGCGGCCAGACCGGAGCAGGCCAGGCGCAGGACGCGGGTGTACCCGATCCGCTCGCTGACGGCGATGGCGTCCGCGTAGTGCAGCCGTGCGTCGGCGGCCCGGCCCGCGATCCACGCGCAGCGTCCCCGACGGAAGGCCAGCCAGGTGTCGCGCAGGGGCGCGGACACCCCGGTCGCGGCCTGCTCGCGCGCCTCGGCCTCGGCCCGTTCCAGGTGGCCGAGTTCGGTCAGCGCGGCCACGTCGAGCACCCCGAGGACCGAGGGGTGGAAGATGTACGGCGTCGTTCCCCGGACGAGCCGCTCGCGCAGGCGCCCGGTCTCCTCCAGCGCGTACTCGGCCCGGCCGCCCGCGATGAGCCCCAGCAGCCGCATGCTGTCGGCGACGAACCGGGAATGCGGCGTGCTGGGAAAGGCGGAGAGCCGTTCCAACCAGGCGAAACCGAGGGTCGGGTGCCCCGACAGCAGCAGCACTCCCGCCGTGGTCTCGTCCAGGGCCCGTCTCCCGACCTCCGAGGTCAGCGCAGGGCGTGCCTGCCGGGCCAGCCGGAGGATCCTGCTGATCGGAGCACCCGACCAGAAGAGGTTGACCATGCCGACCACCACCGCGGGGGCGACCGCCTCGGTGTCCTCGGACCGGATGAGCAGACGCAGCCGCGCGTCCGCCGCCTGCCAGTCACCCCGGTAGTACAGCGCCTCGGCCCGCAGTAGTTCGGTGGCCGGTGTGGCGAGCGTCGAAGGCAGGGCGTCCAGCAGCGCGAGGACGGCCGTGTGGTCGTTGCCCCGCCGCGCCGCCTCGGCCGCTTCCAGGAGCAGGGCGGGTTCGGCGTCGCCCGCCACGGCCCGCAGCTTGGCCGTCGTCAGGAGGTCGCCGCTGCGGCGGGCACCGTGGAGCCGGATGCGTTCGGCCTGGCCGCGCAGGATCTCCCGGCGCCGCAGCAGCGGAATGCTCCGCCGCAGGACGTCCGCGAACAGGGGGTGCGCGAGCCGGGCGTCGGCCCGACGACCGTGCAACCGCACTTCGATCAGTCCTCGGGCCTCCAGCATCGGGAGGACGGCGGTACCGCTCTCGGCGAGGTCGGCGACCGAGACGGTACCGGCGAGCGCGAGGACCTCCAGGACCGCCCGTGCCCGGGGGCCGGCGCGGTCGAGCAGGTCCTCCGTCAGGACGGCCAGCCGGGGCGTGAGCACCACCGGCCCGGTGGCCCGCCACAGCTGGCCGTCGTACCGCAGGTGCCCGGCATGGTGCAGGCCGTCGATCAGCTCGGTGAGGATGCGGACGTTCCCGAGGGCGAGGCGGTCCAGCAGCCGCAGCGTCCCGCTGTCGACGTCCGCCCCCAGCAGGCCGCGGAGCAGCAGGGACGTGCCGTCCGTGTCGAGCGGGGCCAGGTGCAGGTGCAGGATGTCGTCGCGACGCGCGAGTTCCACGGCGAACGGGGGTGTCCCCTCGCCCTCGCGGAGCGTCGCGAGGAGGAAGGGACCGGCCCGCCGCAGATGGCTCCGGAGCGCGTCGGCGTCCGAGGGCCGCAGGTGTTGCAGCTCGTCGACCAGCAGTACGGTCCGCGGCCGGGTCGTCCGGCCCCGTCCGCGCCCGGTGTCCGCGGCGGGTGCGCCGACCCGGGCGAACAGGTCCTCCCCGAGCCCCGGAGCGGTCCTGCCGAGGATGATCCGCGCCGTCGGGTGGCGCCGCTCCGACGCCAGGCGCACCAGGTGGTCGGCCAGCCGGGACGTACCGCTCCCGGAGGCACCCCGGATGACGACGCCCCGAACCCGGGGGTCGACCAGCGCCCTGTCGAACGCCTCGATCTGGGCGACGCGGCCGATCAGCGGACGCGTCCAGGGCAGGACGGACCGTACGAGCCGTTCGCCGCTCACGCGTACCGTCCGGGGGGTGCGGTCCGGCGGGCCGGGAGGGCCGGCGGGAGGGTCGGAAGCGGAACGGTACGCGGCATGTGCGGGGTCCTTCGTCGAGTGGTTCCGGTCCGCGCTACGCGGGGGGAGGGCCCGGTCGCGGGGCGGGCCCGTCCGCCACCGGCAGCGGCACCGGCACCGGCAGCGGCGGTGGGCGGAGCGGGCGGTCCAGCACCGCCCGGCCCGGCGCACGGGAGGACCGCCGCCAATGTAGGGCGGGCCCGCCCCGGCCGGATGAGCAGGACCTACTCCATGTCCGTCGGGACGACGTGCGGGGCGGCGGGCCGCTGCCACCGGCCGCCGGCGGCGCGGTTCGGGGTGGCGCACCGGGGTCCGCGAGGCGGTGCGGTGTCCGACATGGCGCCACGGCGCCACCGCCCGGTCAGCACTCCTGTCCTTCGATCGGACGAACGACAGGACGGGAGAGGGGCGGGGACCGGAGGTTCACGCGGCGCGCGGACCGGCGGGCAACGGCCGGTCGATCCCGCCGACGGCGACCGCCGACGGCGAGCCGTCCGGCGCGGGGTCCGATCGAACGACGCGGAGCACGGCCGGGTCCGTGTGTGCTGGTGGTACCGCCTGTCCCGCCTCCCGGAGGAATAGCCATGAGCGACACGTCCACCCGCAGGTCGAGCACCGAGGTCCACGCCGTCGACATCGGCCTGATGCCCATGGTGCTGCCGGTCCTGCCCGTCGACCAGCGTGGATGCTCCTGCAACTACTGCGTCGTGGCCAAGGAGACCTTCATCGCGCCGCCGTCGCCGCCCTTCGACGCGATCTGACCCGGCCGGCAACGCGAACACCGGACCCCGCACCCGTACCGGAACCGGAAACCGCACCGGACCCCGCACCGGCACCAACCCCGAAACCGGCACCCACCCCCACGGGTGGGAGTCCCGGCCATGCCCCGGCCTACATTCAGACCGCCCGGGGTTCGGCCCCCTCTGACCGCCGGCCGACGGGTACGCCGCAGCGCCGCAGCGCCGCGACCTCGCGATCAGAGCGCTCGTGCGAGTGCGGCGTATGCGCCGTCCCGGCCGATGGTCAGGTCGCTCTGCGGCAGATTGCTCGCGTAACAGCTGTAGTTCACGATGCACAGGTTCACCGACCGTGCCATGTGGGAGTGGTAGGGCGATCCGAGCCCACTGCCGAGGAAGGCGATGGAACCCCCTTCCGGAGCCCACACGACATCGGTGACCAGGTTCTGCGGATAGACCACGCTCGACTTGTCGGTGAAGTAGTCGTGCCGGTTGTACGGGCTGACCGAGATGACCCGCGACCACTCGGCGCCCGCCACGGTGTTGGCCGTGCACCAGGAGAACTTGTGGTGCCAGGTGTAGATCGTGGTGCCCAGGTAGCTGGTGTTCGTCAGCGGGTGGTCGACGGTCAGGCAGTTCTGGTTGAAGTACGGACCCGCGGCGAACGCCGCCCGACCCGCCGGCGGGGCCGCCTCGGTGACGACGGGCGTGCCCGCCCGCCGGGAGACGGGGACGGTCCGGGCCAACTGCGGGTCGGACCCGATGATCCGGAGGTCGGCGGCCGTGGCCTTCCCGTCGATCGCGTGCCGGATGGCGTTCGAGACCTGCTGTGCGTCCGGCCGCCCGTCCGATTGCCCGCTCGCGAGCGCCGGCGCCGCCCCCGACACCACCGTTGCGAGGAGCGCCCCCGCGACCGCCGCGGTCGTCATGGCACGAGTTCTCATCCAGTCCTCCAGATGTGCTGCTGTTGCGTCGAGGCGCCCGAACGGGCGCGGTACGGATCCTGCGCGCTCCCGGATCGGGTCCGCTTGAGCAGGCATTGCTCATTCCCGCCCCGCACCCGCGCGGAGCTCCCGCCCGCCTCCTGCGGACGCCGCACGGCAGCGCCCCGGGGCGGGAGCCCCGGGGCGCTGTTCCGGTTCAGTCGGCGCAGGAGTAGGCGAACGACACCGATGCCGCTCGCGGCTGAGGGTCCGACACCTCCAGCGTCACCTCGGGGGTGAACGTACCGGGGCCGCTGATGCTCCACGTGGTCTCCAGCACCGCACTCCGCTGCCCGTCGGCGAGCCGCTCCTCCAGCGGTCCCGACGAGGTGCCGTCGCTGCGCCGCCACCGGTACCGCAGCGTGCCCGCGGCACCGTTCGTCAGCACCGTCGCATCGATGCGCGCCGTCCCCCCACAGTGCAGCACCGCGACGGACGGTCCCAGCGTCACGTCCCCGACCGAAAGGCGGCGCTCCCAGGGCGTGTGTCCGGCCAGGTGCAACATGCTCGCCGCCGCCACCGCACCGAGCACCGCCCATCCGATGCCCTTGCGCGCACGGGGCCCCCGCGATGGGGCGGGCGGTGGTGGGGGCACGGGTGACACACCGGGGCCGAACCGGACGGTCTCGGCGAGGGGAGGGGACAGCACGGGGAAGGTGACCGCCTCCGAGCCGCCGACCTCGGGCGCCGGCGGGGGCAGCGCCTCGTGCGTGCGCGCCTGCGGATCGACGAGGCCCCACCCGTCGTCGAGGAACGTGGGCATGGTGTGGCCCTCCCACTCCGGCGGGCCGGGTGACGGGCCGGCGCCACTCATCGAGGGGTCTCGATGCACTGGGCGGGGGTGTCCCTGCGGAGGGAAGGCCGTTCGGACCCGGTGTCGAAGGAGACCTCGACGTTCCAACGGGTGGCATGGCAGAAGAGATCGAAGGTGTGGACGGGGCGGATGGTGTAGGCGGTCCGTCCCTCAAGGACGAACGTCTCCACCGGCCCGTCCGGTTCGAGTTTCGCGTCCGTCGCGAACCCGTACGAGGACGACCACCGCACGGACAGGGTCACGGGCCCCGTGCCGTCGGTGACGACGGAGACGGGGGCGGTCACCCGGCCGTCCCGCACTTCCAACCGGCCGATGTCCATCCGCACGACCCGCGTCGGCGCGACGACCGCCGGGCCGGTGTCCACGGGCCGCGGGATCGCGGGCTCCGACACCACGGGCTGGGGGATCGCGGGCTCCGACACCACGGGCTGGGGGACCACGGGTTCCGACACCACGGGCTGGGGGACCACGGGCTCGGGAACCACCGGGCCCGGTACCGCCGGCTCGGGTCGATGGACGGCGGCCGGCGGGGCGGGCACCGCGGCCGGCGCCGACCGCGTCCGAACCGGCGGTTCCGCCGCGACGGCCGGGGCCTGCGGGGCGGCGGGCCGCGCGGTCGTAGAGGCAGGTATCAGGGCCGGTAGCAGGGTCTGTACCGGGGCCGGTATCGGCGCGGCCGTCGGGCTGGGTATCGGGTCGGGGGTCGGGGCGGACACCGGGACGGACACCGGTGCGGGCGTCGGGACGGACACCGGTGCGGGCGTCGGGGCGGGCGTCGGAGTCGCCGGGTCGGCGCGCGGCTCGCCCGGCTGGTCCGGCCCGGGCAGGTCGGGGAGGGCCGCGGCCGCCTCCGTCGCCCGGTTCGCCGAACCCTGCGTGGCGAAGACCCCGTACGAGGCGATGCCGGCCAGGGCCGCCACCACCGCGGCCATCCGACCGCCGCGCAGGGTGACGGCCGAGCGGGCGGCCGAGGGCTTGCGATGCCGGGGCAGGCCGGGGAGACGGGTGTGGGCCGCGTCGGAGGGCCCACCGGCGGAGTCCGGGACTCCATGGCCGACGGTCAGGAGGGATGCCACCAGGGCCGCCAGGCTACGGCGTCCCCGCTCCTCCCAGTCCGTGCCGAACCGCCCCCGCGCGGCCGCCTCCAGCGACTCCAGGAAGCGCTCCATGTCCTGGGGGCGCTCCCCGGGGTCCTTCGCGAGCCCCCTGAGGATCAGGTCGTGCGCGAACGCGGGCGCCCTCTCGTAGGGGATGGCAGCCGTGTTGTGCTGGACGGCGAGTTCCAGCAACGTTGCCGCGTGGTAAGGGCGTTCTCCGGTGACGCACTCGAAGAAGGTGGCCGTTGCCGCGTAGACGTCCGCGGCCGGCCCGACGGCGCCGCCGGTCCACTGCTCCGGCGCCATGTAGGCCGGCGTACCGGCGGCGCCGACCCCGGTGCCGGTCGGTACGGCGATGCCGAAGTCGATCAGCTTGGACCGGCCCTCGGGGGTGACGATCACGTTTCCCGGCTTGTAGTCGCGGTGCACGACTCCGGCGCGGTGCGCCGCGGACAGGCCGAGCAGGGAACCCTTGAGCACGAGCAGCGCCGATTCGCCCGACAGCCGTCCCTCCTGCCCCAGGAGGGAGCGCAGGGGGACGCCCGTCACGAGTTCCATCACGATCGCCGAGCCGTCGGGCTCCTGGACGTACTGGAACAGGCGCGCCACGTACGGACTGCGCAGGGTGGCCAGGAGCACCGCCTCGTCGCGGAACGACGAGCGGTGGTGCGGGTCGTCGCGGACGCTGTCGCTCAGGTATTTGATGGCGACCTGCTGCCCCGTCTCCAGGTGCAGGGCGCGGATGACCGTTCCACCGGCACCGTGTCCCAGGTGCTCCAACGGGCGGAAGCCCGGGACCGTGCATGTCGCATGGGTGTGTGAAGGTTGCACGACGTTCCTTGTACTGGTCGGTTCCGTTCGTCGGCGGTCGCTGCCGACGGATGTGCTCGGAGGCTAGGGAGGCCACCGGCCCCGCAGGAGAGCAACGGCTGCTCAAGTGCGCACGGCGCGGCTCGCGAGGGGTCGGACGATCAGGACGTGGGACACCGAGGGGAACGCCAGCCGGTGGGCCTCGCGGACGGGAAGGCCCGTCCGCGGGTCCAGGGCGAAGCACACGAGCTCGCCCGAACGCTGGTTGGCCACGTAGAGCCATCGCCCGGTCGCGTCGATCGCCAGGTGACGCGGCCAGTCGCCCCCGCATCCGGGGGGGGGGCGCCGAGCGCGAGGTGCCCGCCGTCCCGGCCGACGGCGAAGACCGCGATGGTGTTGCTGCCGCGGTTGGCGACGTACAGGTGCCGTCCGTCGGGGGACGGGACGAGCCCGGAGGGATGGTTGGGAACCTGCTCCCCTGTTCGGTCCCGCGGCGGAGGGGCCGCCCGAGGCGATCAGCGACGCGGCCCCCTTGTTGCTCCGGAGATCGGACAAGGCCTTGCGGGCGACGTCCATGTGGGCGTAAAGACCTGGCAACTCGGTTTCTCCTTCGGCGAGATGACGCGCGGCCTCCCGCTCGGAGCCCGGGAGCCCGGGAGCCGAAGAGCCCGGGAGTCCGGGAGCCGAAAAGAGCGAAGAGGCGAAGAGGCGAAGCCGGGGAGGAAGGTGGTGTGGGCGGAGTGGCGGAGTGGTGAGGTGTGGATGAAGCGTCACCCGCGTGCACGGGCCGGGAGTGAGCAACAACTGCTCATTCGCCACCGCCGCAAGCCGGGCGCGGACCGCGGCCGGATGAGTGACGGACTAGTCAGGCCCGGTGCGCCGACCCCCTGAGAGACTGCTCGCCGCGGCTCACCGGGTGGCGGCGGCCGGCCCGCCCGGGCCCACCCCGCCCAACGCGGCACCGAGCTGGGCGCGTCCGGTGATGCCCGTCTTGGTGTAGACCCGCTGCAAATGGTTGTCCACGGTACGGGTGGACAGGTGCAGCACCTCCGCGATCTCCCGGCTCGGCAGTCCCCGGAGCGCCATGAACGCGATCTCGGCCTCCCGGGGCGTCAACGCCGCCGCCGCACCCGCGGGCATCCGCAGCGCAGGCGTCCGCGCCCCCGGACAGCGGTCCAACAGCCCCGCGGCCCGGACCTCCAGGGCCTGGGCCGAGCGGTGCCGACCCCGCCGGCGCCACAGGGCGCCGGCCGTCAGCAGCGCCTCCGCCGCAACCAACCGCGCACCGACGCCGACCAGGAGCTCCGCGGCGCGCACCAGCCCGTCGGGGTCCTCCTCCGCCCAGGCCCGCGCCACGGCGGCGCGCGCCCGGTGGAAGGGCCCCTCGCAGGTCTTGGCCAGCCCGTCCAGCCGGTCCGCCGCCCACTGCCCGCCGCCGAGCCGGGCCACGTCCAGCAGCATGATCGCCTCGGAGTGCGCGTGGCCGAGCACGCGGGCCTCCTGCGCGGCCCGGAGCAACATCCGGCAGGCGTCGCCCAACCGTCCCGCCGCGGCCAGTGCCCATGCCGGCCCCAGGCGTTCCTCCGGCATGCTCTCAGCGACGGGCAGGGCCGCCCGTTCGGCCAGAGCACGTTCCGCGCCCTCCACGTCCCCCTGCTGGGCGGCGGTCGCCGCGAGCAGGCTGAGGGCCTCCGGCAGTGTGTAGGCACTGTGCGGTCGCGAGGCCCGGATCGCCTCGGCGAACAACTGCCGCGCCCTGGCGAGGTCACCGGCCAGGAGGGCGGTGCGGCCGAGCGTCACCTGGAGCATCCGCGCGTCGGAGTGGTCCCAGTCGGCGGGGGCCGCGTCGAGCGCCAGGGCGTCGTCCAGCAGTCCGTACTCCGTCAGCACCACCGCGGAGATCGAGGTGCGGGCCAGTTCCAGCGTGGTCCGTGAAATGGCGGAAGCCGTAGCCGGTACCTCGTACGCCTCCAACCCGCGCATCCGCTCCAGGGCCGCGGCCCCCCGCCCCGTGTAGGCCGACGAGACCGCTTCGGCCAGTCCCACCCGGAAGGCGAAGTCCCGGGCGACGGCGTCCGGTGCGACGGCGTCCGCGGTTCCGGCGACGCCCGCGACCTCCGGGGGCCGCGCGACCTCCGGGGGCTGCGCGACCTCCGGGGGCTGCGCGCCGCCATCCCCCGTATCCGTGCCTGCGTCTGCGCCCGCATTCGCCCTTGCATCCGGACCCGCGCCCGCCCCCGCCCCCGCCCCTGAATCCGCCCCTGCATCCGCGCCCGCGCCCAAGCCGGCGAACGCGGCGGACCCGTTGGCCTCGACGAACTCGCGGCAGAAACGGAGGGCGGCTTCCCACTCGTGGGTGGCGGCGGCGACGGTGATGCGCAGCACCCGCAGGACCACGGGCAGGGGCTCGTCCGATCCGGAGTGCCAGTCCCCCTCCACGACCGACCACGCCGCGTCGAGGCCGCGGCCCAGCCCCCAGACCAGGTTGTGCACGCGAGCGGTGATCGCCTCCAGCCTGTGGCGCGGATCCGAGGCCGACCCGACGGCGATCCCCAGAGCCGTCTCCGCCTCCGTGAAGCGACCCGCTTCGTACAGGGTGCGTCCATACAGCATCCACCGCTCGAAGGACCGTTCCTCGGGCGGGATCGCCTCGATGAGCTCCAGGGCCCGCAGGTGGTCCCCGGTCAGGGCCGCCCTGCGCGCCGCCTCGCCGAGCAGGCCCGGATCGCCGACCCGCCCGGTCGCCTCCAGCCGCGCGAGCGCGACCTGGAGCGGATCCTCCCGGCGGCGTGCCCCGAGGCCCTCGACCAGGTCGGCGTGGAACAGCAGGAGTGCCCGCTCGCGGAAGGTGGTGAGACGGGAACGGATCGTCTCCCCGTACAGGGGATGGGCCAGGCGGGCCGAGGCCCGGCGCCCGTCCCTGGTGACGGTCACGAGGCCGCTCAGCTCCAGGGCGTCGAGGCCCGCGTGAGGGGCAACGGCCGCGAGGTGGTGCAGGGGCAGGGGTTCGCACAGGGCCAGGAGGTCCAGCGCCGTGCGGGTGTCCGCCGCTGCCTGGGCGAGGCGGGCCCCGATCAGCTCCTCCAGGTGGGGGGAGAAGGTGTGGTCGTCGTCGAGTTCCCACACTTCGCCGTCGTGGACCAGGACGCCGGACGCGCGGGCACTGCGCACGAGCTCGCGCAGGTAGAGGGGGTTGCCGCCGCTCAGGGTGTGGAACCGGCGGGCGGTTCGGCGGCCCACGGGACGCTCCAGCACCGTGCTGAGCAGACGTACGGTCTCCTCCTGGCCCAGCACCTCGATGTCCACGCGGAACACCTTGTCGTCCACGAACCCGGCCGCGAGGGCCGTCCCCGGGTGTCCGGTGCGCGCGGTGGCCAGGAGCAGCACGGCGTCGACGTCCATCAGGCGTCGCAGGAGCAGCGCGGAAGCCTGGTCGAGCAGGTGCAGGTCGTCGACGAACAGGGCCAGGCCGGTGGGCGTGGCCAGCGTGCGCAGATGGGCGGCGGTCTGCTGGACCGCGGAGAGCAGGTCGTCGCGGTCCAGGTACGGGGGTACGAGGTGGGCGAGGGCGCCGAGCGGGACGGCCGCGGCAGCGACGGTGGCCTGTGCCCGGGCCACGGCGTAACCACGGGCGCGGGCCCGCTCCAGGAACTCCCCGGCGAGACGGGACTTGCCCACCCCGACGGCCCCGAAGACCACCAGACCGCACCCGGGGCCCGCGTCCATGGCCGACTCGCCCGTTTCCAGTTGGGGTTGACGCCCGACCAGCGGCCACGGCCGGTCCGGCCGCGTACTGCCTGGCATGCTCCTGCTCCTCACTCGCATCCCGACCGGCCGACCACCCCGCCCGCCGGGATGCGGTACGGGGCGCCAGCCATGGCCGGATCCGGAGCTCAGCCTCGCCGCTGAGCAGGCCCGCCGCGTGAGTAGCGGCTACTCGGACAGGCCTCGGAACTGCGGCGGAAGCCCACGGGTCGGTCCGTCCTGCTGCCGGGTGAGTAGTGGCTGCTCTGCTCGCGGTGGCTCGTTCGCTCCCACGGCGCAGCCAAGCCGCAGTCACAGCAGCCGTACGACGCTGCGGCGACCCACCGCCCAGGGGCATCCGGTGGAGTCGCCGCAGGACCGGGCAGGTGCCGGACCCTCGCCGGGGCGGTCAGGACCGGCCGTCGCCCTTCACGTCCGCCGTGCCCGGGGCGCGGCGGACGAAGGACACGCGCGCACAGGGCTGACACAGCAGCGCCGGCCGCTGCGTGGCGGCCACGGGGACGGGGCGGAAACCGAGGTCGGACAGGTTGCTGGTTCGGGTGCTGTGGGTCATGGCTCCTCTTTCCGGTTGACGGGGATCGGGGGGATCGGGGGATCGGGGATTCGGCGGTTCGGCGGTGCGGTGGCTCGGGATACGAGGCACGCTGCCGGTGTTGCGGCGTGACCGTGCACCGTCGTCACCAGGCTAGGGAGGGCCGCACCACACGCAGGTCGTCCCATTGGTGGACACCGGGGGTGAACGTCCGACGGCGCCGACCCGCGGCATCCCGTTCCCGAACGGAGCCTCGCTGCCGGCTCGGCCACCTCGGGCACGGACCCTCGTACGGGCCCGTCGAACGACCGGGGCACGGTTGCGCCCGGGGCCACGGCGGCCGTCGTCAGCGGGCGGGTGTCGCCGTCACCGGGCCGACGCCGAACTCACCGCCGCAGACCCGCAGCGGCACGGGCACGTACTGGGAACGGTGGAGCCCGGGCGGGTAGACGCGCAGACCGGCGGCGACCGGCCGGCAGCGCCCGCCCCCGGTCGTGCCGTCGGCCGTCGTCACGGTCGCCGCCCCCGTCACGCCCGGGGCGATGACCACATTGACGGGCTGCTGCCCGTTCCGCTGCGCGGGCGCCCCGACCTGCCGCCCGTGCGCGTCGACCGCGCTCACGCCGGGATATCCGTACAGGCTGCACGCCGCGCCGGTGGAGCCACTGAAACGGAGCGGGACGCTGAGCTGCCCCGCGCCGGGGTCGGGCCGACCGGCACTCACCGTCACCTGGCCGTCGCGGCAGGGGGACGGGGGCCGTGCTCCGGCCCAGGCGGAGGTGGTGGCGACGTATCCGAGCGCCAGGAGGACGGCGATCGGCAGGCAGAGGGCGTGCAGGGCGAGGCGGCGGTACCGGTTCATCGGAACTCCTACGGGACGGACGACCGGGGGCTGACACGGCGGGACACGACCGGCCCCCGTACACGGCAGAAGCCGTGCCACACGGGACGGGCGGACACCCGCCACCCACCAGCCCACCACGTAGATTCACCCCGTATGTCCTGCGACCGGAGGACCCGGGGGACGAACGTGCGACGGCCGACCCGAAGCACGGCAGCCCGCCTCCCGCTGACCACCCGGCAGGCGGCCCACACCCACGGCTTCACGGGGCCCCGGCCCGGATGCGGAACGTCAACCCCTCCGGGCTGCCAAGACGTCGGTCGTCCGGACCTGCGTGATCGGGCCCGAGCGACACCTCCTGCCCCAGGCTGCGTACGCGGGCCACGACCCCGCTCGGGGTCTTGGACGCCGACGGCGAACTCCCACCGGGCTGCGCACCGCTCGGGGCCGCCCCCAGGACGAAGTCCGCGCAACCGCAGCAGCCTGGCGCCGCGCCCGCAGCGACTTCCCGGCCCCGCCCCGGCAGGTGGTGAAGTCCCTGTCGGTCCGGGGGGAAAGATCGCCGTCCCGCAGTGACGCGTCGGGCGGTTCCCTGCGTGCTCGGCGAGTGTGGGGTACTTGTCAGCGGACGACGTCGAGGACGTTCTTCTGCAGGCCGTTGGCGTAGGCCTCGTGCTCGACGAGCTTCAGCTTCTGGGTGTCCTTGTCGGTGGTGCTGAAGAGCCGCTTGCCCGCGCCGAGCAGCAGCGGGAAGACGATCAGGTGGTACCTGTCGATCAGGCCTGCGTCCGAGAGCGCGTGGTTCAGGGTGGCGCTGCCGTGGACGATGATCGGGCCGCCCTCGGTCTCCTTCAGGGCGGCGACCTCGTCGAGGGTGCGCAGGATCGTCGTCTCGCCCCAGTTCGTCACCAGGTCGCCCTCGGCGAGGGTGGTGGAGACGACGTACTTCGGCATCACCTTGTAGTCGGCGAAGTCCTCGATGTCGGGCCACACCTGGCTGAAGGCCTGGTAGCTGGTGCGGCCCAGCAGGAGCGCGCCGGCTTCCTCCTGCTCGCGGCCTTTGATCTCGTAGGCCTCGGGAAGGAACTCGACGTCCTTGAAGGTCCACCCGGAGTTCCGGTATCCGGGCTCGCCGCCCGGCGCTTCCATGACGCCGTCGAGAGATACGAAGGCGGTGCTGATCAGGGTACGCATCTGGGTTCCTTGGTGTCTGGTGTCCGGTGTTGGGCTCTCAACGGGTTCGGCTGGTCCACGCTACGACGGCTCCTGTGGCCGCAGTGTGCACCTTCCACGTCCTATGACTGCGGATCGTGAAGGAACTCATCGGTCGTCGCCGGCCAAGTCCGACAGCCTCCGACGTCTGGACCGACCAACCCGGGCCACATTGCACCGCCACCCGCACTCCGGCCGGCAGGTACACAGCCCCCGGGGGCCGAGGCCACCGTGCGGGTCCGTGCGGGCCAAGGGGCCATCGCGAGGAAGCTGGAGAGGGCCGCGAAGGCGGGGCGGGGCCGGGGGCGCGTTTGCCGCGTTCCACCGGGCCGCGTACTCCCGCGTCAGCGTCGCAATGTGGGTGGCCCGGTTGATCTCGACGCAGAGCCGCCCTGCGACCAGCCGTGCGCGGACCGCAGTTCACGGATCAGCTCCCCGATGTCCATCCCCCCACCGTGCCCGTTCCCGTGTCGGGGGGCTTCTGGCCGACCGAGGGCAGGAGTACCGGCAGGCACATCCGAATGGGCCTTCGGCGCCGAAGATGAAGCGACCGGGCGGACCGCAGTCGAGGGGGGCGCGTCCATGGCCGATACCACCGGCGACACCCGTACCGACAGAGAGATCCGCGCGGAGCACGAGGCCGCGAAACTGTTCCCGAACCTGCCGGTCAAGCCCCCCCCAAGGGACATCCAGGCAGACGACGTCGGTGTCACGGAAGGCGGCGGCAGGTGCGGCGGCAGGTGCGGCGGTACGTGCTGCGAAAGCCCGCCCCCCTGCTCATGTCGTGGTCACGCGTTGTACGGCTCGATGTGTCGGCTTCGATCGGGATCCGGTGGTCCCCGGCCTTGAACTTGTTGGCGATGATGGTGAACTCAGGGAAGTCGATCTCGCCTCCGCGGCCACCGCGGGCGTCTGCCACGGCTGTGCCGATGTCGTGGGCGGTGCCCGCAGCCCGTCGGGCAGACCAGCGGCATCGACAGGCACGGCACCCGATGAGCACGACGGAGGATCCTGTGAACCAGACCGATCTGATGGCGAAGGCACCCTCGATCGCCGCCTCCATGGCAGCCGGCGCCATGAGCCGGGGTATCCAGCTGTCCCAGACCCGCTACAGGACCGCACTCGTCTCCGGCTGGGACATTCCGGCCGGCGCGTCGGTACTGGAGGTCGGCTGCGGACAGGGCGACATGACGGCCGTCCTTGCCGAGGCCGTCGGCCCACACGGCCGGGTGGTCGCCGTCGACATCGCGGACCCGTCGTACGGCGCCCCAGTCACCCTGGGGCAGTCGGCGAAGCACCTCGAAGCATCGCCGCTGGGCTCCCGCATCGACTTCCGCTTCGGACTGGACGTCCTCGACGAGGCGGTCACCTTCCCCGACAGCGGGTTCGACTACGTGGTCCTCGCCCACTGCTCCTGGTACTTCGCCTCCCTGGACCCGCTGCGGGAGACCCTCGCCCGGGTTCGCCGTTGGGCCCGGAACCTGTGCTTCGCCGAGTGGGACCTCGCACCCCGCTCGGCCGACCAGCTGCCCCACCTCCTGGCCGTCCTGATCCAGGGGCAGGTGGAGGCGAGCGGCTCTCGGGGCGAAGGCAACGTACGCACGCCGTTCTCGCAGGAAGGCCTGGTCCGGATCCTCCCGGCAACAGGCTGGCACCCCGCCCCCATACGGGCCGTGGACACAACCGCCCTGCAGGACGGCGACTGGGAGGTGGAAGCCTGCGCGGCACTGCTCGACGACGTCGATCGGATGACCGAGCTGCCGAAAACGGTACGAGACCTGGTACTGAGCCAGGCGGATGTGCTTCGGTCCCTGGCGAAGGAGTCCGGCAACACGCCATTGCCGGCCTACTCGCTGACCGCCCACTGAGCGCACCGGAACAACGGAACGCCGGTCCGGGGCCGCGACCGCCCGACCGGCGGGAAGCGGGACCGGGGCCCGGATCAGAATGCGCGTCCGACCGGACCCCTCGCCGAATCGGATCCGGCTCCTGAGGGACCACCCGCCGACCCTTCCGCCGATGCGCTCGCGGAGCTTCACCACTGTCCCCGCCGGTCGCCCGCGCGGACCAGCGACCGTAAGGCTGACCTGTAACAGCGAAGACGGACCGTTTGCCGGCGACGTCGGCTGACGGCTGTTCGCGTCACCGAAGATGGACCGCCGCGGGGTCAACGGGATGGAGGTGCTCGTCGGGACGGCCGGCTGACGAACGGCGGACGTATCCGGGCCGGCCGCCGGCTGTCTTCCGACAGGTGGTTCTGACCGGTTGCCAGAGTTCGATCAGGTCGGGGGCGCTGACAGGTCAGATGCTCGGCCGGTGTCGGTGAAGCTCCGCCCGACGCTCCTCAACGAAATCCATCGCTTCGTGGATCGTGCAGCCTGACGCGTCCCGGTACGCCTTGATCGCGTGGATGATCCGGTCGCTCAGGATCTCGTGGTCCACGTTCTCTGACACGTCGTTCACGGACTCACCGTACCGACAGGCGTTCGACCATGTCGGATAATTCCATCCGGTAATCGGTCAAGATCACATGCCAGGGGGCATCGGCTCGCAGAGGGGCGCCGAAACGTGAGCCGACCGTGCTGCGAACGGGCTCTGCGCTCCAGACCCGCGGCGGCGTATCTTCGCTGTCACGCAATGAGGTTGGTCCATCGTTGATGGCGATCAGTCCCGGTTCGCTGTCACAGGTCAAACGCGCCCGCCCAGCTGTTCAGCCCAGCGCGGACGAGTTGTGGCTGCTGTTCGGACGGGTGGTGCCGGAGGCGCCGTCGCGGCCCCAAGGCGGTGGGCGGCGTCGGCATGGTGACCGTGAAGTACCGGCCGCGATCGAGTTCGCCGCGACGTCGGGTTGTACCTGGAAGCAGCTGCCCACGGCATCGTTCGGCCCCGTCCGGGGCGACGGCCCACCGACGGTTCTCCGAGTGGAGCAAGGCCCGGGTATGAACCAAGCTGCACCCCCTGGTCCTCGACGAACCCGGGGCCCGCGGCGAGCTCGACCGGTCCCGCTGCGCGATCGACTCGGTGAACACGAGGGCTTTGAAAAGGGGGATCCGACGGGGCCGAACCCTGTCGATCGGGGCAGAGTTGGGCTCGAGGAGCCAAGCAGACTGGCCAAATGAGACGACGCCTCAGCGCCCTGTCCCGGCGCCCGGCCGTCCACCACATCTCCATCCGCCCAAGCCCCACCACCGCGTTGGTTCAGCTCGCCGAGCACCTGCCGCCCGCGATCCTCGCGTCCAGGCTCGGCCGGCCTGCAACCCCCCACTGCCCGGCAATGGCGCCGCTGCGCCGCCGACCGGACCGCCTACCTCGAAGCCCGTAGCACGAGCAGGGCACCGGGAGACTATACGACCGGATTCCGATGGCTTGGTCGTCCTCCACTCCCTTCCTTGTCCAGGTCAGAGGCTGTCTTCAAGGGGTCTGGGATTGTCGGTGGCCCCTCCGTCACCGGAGCACGACGGTGACGCTCTTCTCGCGCAGGAGGTTCACGGTCTCCTCGAAGTAGGACAGGCCGCCGCGGTGGGCCAGGACATGTCCGGCGAGGGCGTGGCGCGCGATGGCAGCGTGGTGCCAGACGAGGGTGAACGGGGGGACGACGGAAAACCCGCCGCACAGGCAGTCCTCCACCGAGTCCAGGCATCGGCCGTAGTTGGCGCCAGGGCCGAGCAGGGCTTCGCCGAGCGCCAGGAGCAAGCCGTTCCTGTCGGTGACGTGCTGTCCGTCCAGGTGGTACGTCCCACCGGAGAGGCCCTGCACCCCGTACGGGCCGACGCGGGTGAGGGCCAGCCACTCGGACCGGCCCTCGGCGTCGAACTGAGCCCACTGGTTGGGCTGCGTGGGGACACCGTCGGACCAGATCTCCCAGACAGCGCGGGCGGCCAGGGTGGGGCGGTCATCCCCGGGGTCGGTGACGGTGACGTCGATCAGGGCTCCGCCAAGGACGGATGGGCGTGCCTCGACGGTGTCCAGGTCAAGGCGGTACCCGGTCATCGTCCGGCCGTGGTGGTCGAGGGGCCGGAGCGTGATCGGGGCGCCCTCCTGCGGAAGGAGACGACACAGCAGGGCCAGTAGCGGTGCGGCGGGTTCGCAGCCGATCAGATGCACGGGCTGGGTGGGTCGTTGCGGACGCCGGGTGAACAGGCCGTCAATGGAACGGCAACTGTCCGATGCGCTGTCCCCCTGGATCGAGGGGAACCACAGGTCGAACCGCGGACTCGAAGGAAGCCGCTTGGTGCCCCAGGAGTCGTCCTCCCTGACGCCGGTGCCCACGACGATGTCCCAGAGTCCGGGATCGGCAGGCGTGGGCCACTGGGCCAGGACAGTCGTGTCCTCCAGGTCCCAGAAGCGGGCCGGCCCGTCGGCGGAGGGATCCACAGGCTCGATCGAGAGCGTTCCGTTCCCCAGCAGCCGTACCGGTTCGGCCCTGTCCGTCACGGCCTGGACCAGTGGGCTCTCGCGCGGGCAGCCGCGCAGCGTCAGGATCTCTCGAGGCAGTGGAGGCGCGTCCATGAACAGACCCTCGATTTCGGCGCACCGCCCCCACAGCACGCCCTCCTCCTCACCGTCGGTGTCCTCCCGCACCAGGAGATACCGGACCGGGAAGTCCCGCTCCCACCCCACATGTTCCTCGGACCGCACGCTTCTCCATTCCCACCAGGCTGTCTTGGCGCGCCAACCCTACGTTTCGCTGACGCCGAAGCCGTCCGACCGGCATGAGCTTCGTTCGCTGAGTGAGGTAAACCGTTGGACCCGCTGACGGGTGCGCGTCGTAGGGTTCGGGCGCGGAGATGCGGTCGACGGGGAGGACACGGTGGATGGCGGGACTGTACGAAATCTGGCAGAGAGCGGAGGCATCGCGCCGAATCGACGTGTTGTCGGGCTTCATCGCGATGTGCGAGGCGGGGAACGACGATGCGCGAATCCGGCTCGCCCGGCTGGTTGCCGGCGCGGACAAGGCCCTCTCCGCCTCGCCCCCGGATTTGGATATCGCCTCGGGGTACGTGGACGAACTCGTTCGGTGGGCTGACACGGAGTGGGCGGATCACCCCTATCGCCCTGTGGAAGCCCGGCCCGACGAGGCCGATCGGCAGACGCGTGACTACGCCAAGGATCTCCGGTACGCCGAACTCCCGGTCCTCGTGCGGGAGGAGATGGTCGGCATCGAGCTCAGTCTCGAAGTACGGTTCCTGGCCCTGTGTTGCCAACCAGGGTTGGATTGTCGGACCCGCCAGGACGTCTTCTACGTCGCCGGGCGTGCCGCGATGGCCCTGGACCTCGGGCATCTGGAAGCGGCAGAACGGGAAATCCGCCGCCTGGAACAGGTGGGTTCTGCGGAACCACAGGGGAGCCACTGCGGCTGATACCCCGAGCGGCCCATCACCGTGGCTGCCAGGCCCCGGGATAGACTGCCCCGCCCCACCCCGACCGGAGGCCATCTCAGTGTCACCTGCACGGATATCCGCCGTTCCTTCGCTGGCTCTGGTGATTCTCGCGCTGTCCGGTTGCTCTTCCTGGGGATGCACCGACACGACGGCGGAGCGCGGTCATGCCGGTGTCAGCGTGCAGGTTGTGAACACGCATGAGCGGCCACTCGGCGTCACCGCCGTGGTCGTCGACTGGCGCCTCGAGGCCCACCCGCAGGTCCCCTCCGAAGGCGACAAGGTCCACTTCCGGTTCCGTTTCGACGGCGCAGACCAATATTCCAACAGCACCGTGGACGCCTGCGCGGTCGACAAGGAACGTGTGGCGTTGGGATGTCGGACGGTTCACTCGTCCCAGGCGTTCGGGCCGGCCGAAGATCCCCTCACGGGTGACGCCTGGATCGCCGTCGAGCAACCTGATCAGGTTGCCGAAGTGTTGTTCATCCCCAATGACCAGTCCGACGACCGACGCACCTGTGACAAGGACTTCAAGGACGGTGGCGGAATGCATCCTCCGGAACCACCCCACCTGGGGGACCAACTGTAGGGCGGTCGGGACGGTTGAGCGCCGGACACGGGACCCCACCGAACCCCTGGGCTTGGTCCCGCCGATCATGTCCGGAGCCGGATGACGGTTGCCGCGACGGTGACGCTGCCGCAGGTACGGGTATGCGTGCTGAACCAGCGGGCGACATCGGTACGGTCAGCACCTGCGATGCCACCACGCCAGATCCGGGTCTGCTGTCGGCTCGTGGTGCGTTCGCCCGAGGAGTACCACGTCCAGGCGCTCCACCTGCGTCCGGAGTTCGCCGGCGGCCCTCGGCGGCAGCATGAGCAGCGCATCCTCCAGCTTGTCCCGGGCCCAACCCTCGCCGCAGCACAGGCAGGTGAACTCCGCTTCCCACCGTCTCCACCGGCGCCGCGTGCCGTGGACGCGCAGGGACCACACGCTCAGCGCCACCGCCACGATGCCCGGCGACAATCGCTCCCGTTCGAGCACACGGACAGCGGCATTCGCCGCTCCCGACAGACCCGGGACATCGCGATACCGCACCCAAGGCCTCCTACAGCCGCATTCCCGCGGCCGAAGCGAGGCAGGTGTTCTACGAGGCACGGCCCCTTCTGATGCACATCATGAGCCCGATCTTCCCCACAACCCGGATCGGCCGGACCGGACCCGGACGGGCTCACGGCTCCTCCCGCGCGACGTGCAACAGATGCCCATTGTCCCCGGGCTTCGGGAGAACTCCGCGGGTCCGAGCAGTACCTGGACATCCGTCCCGTCGTCGTCGGCGGTAGGTCGCCTACGGCCCGTCCGCGTCGTGCCATGCGCGCAAAGGCAGCCCGCGTTCGGGATTGGCGACGTCGCCGGACCCCCTGCACGGGCCCGGGCCGGGCGGGGCCGGGCCGGTGCGGGTTGGTCAGCAGGTCTTGTAGTCGTGCTGGGTGGTGTTGTCGGCGCGGCGCAGGGTTGAGGTGTCCTTGTCGTTGTTCCCGACATAGGCGGCGCGTTGCTGGTGGAGTGTGGTGGTGGTGTTCGGACGTCCCCCACTCCCGCGGCGCGTGCGGGCAACCGGTTGGAGGTCACCGCCGAGAGGGTCGGGTATGGGGCTGCCTGCGGCACCCGGGCCGACCTGACCACCGCCCAGGCTGCGGCCGCGGTCGATCTGGACGAAAAGCCCGCGATCCGCTTGATGGCCCCCTCCGGCTGATGGAGTCCCTGATGCCGGTCGCTGCGACCGGTGGTCGCCTGGCCGCGGCGCTGGCCGCGGCGGCTGGGATCGGCGACTTTCACTCACCCGCGTCGGGACCAGCTGCACCAACGACCACGGCACACCGGTGCACGGCGTGACCACGTCGGGCACCGGCGCTGGTAACGGCAACCTGCCGGCGGTTCCCCTGGGTAGTCCTCTCAACCAGTGCGGGGGAGCTGACCTGTGCGGATGCCGAGGAAACGCTCCTGGCCGGCGAGGGAGCCATCGCGGCGGAGGCCGGCACCCTGAACTTCGTCGAGGGCCGGCTGACGGCAGGGGTGCGGTGCGCTGTATACCGCCGTGACCCGCCTGCTCAAGCCCCGTTGATACGGTCGAGGAGTGCCTTGGCCTTGCAGGTGCGATGGTGGTCCGGGCCGAAGACCGCCAGGCAGACGTCGTACGCGGCCGCGGCCCGCGGTTGGGCCTCGGCACCACGGCCAAGCCCGAAAAGAGCAGTCGCCGCGGCCAGATCGATCGTGCCGGTCGCCGGCCGGTAATCCCCCTCGGACAAACTGCGACGCATTTCCTCGGCGCGCTGCACCTCGGCCAGGGCCTCCGCATGGCGGCCCTGGCCACTGAGGCTACCGGCCAGAGCAATCCGCAGGACCAACCTGAGCAGGTCGGGTTCGAAATGGGTGGCAAGCACCAGACGCACCAGTACCTCGGCCTCCACATGGCGGCCCAGAGCAGCGAGGGCGTTGACCTGCCCGTTACGGGCGCCCGCCGCTATGAACTGCATATCCGGCCCCGTGCCACGGTCCGCGAGCTGCGCGACAGCCGCGCACTCCGCCTCGCATTCGCCGTACCGGCCGAGAGCAGCCAGTTCCTGCGCGCGGTCCGAGCGCACCTTCAGGGTGTACCGGTCCTCGGAGCCATAGTCCCTGACGAAGGCCGGCAACAGCTCGTCGAACATGGCGACGGCATCGGCATGACGGCCTTGGGCGCCCACCGCGACCGCGGCGATGCCCATCGCGAGCGGCCCGTAGTGCGCGTGGCGCGGCCGGAACGGGCCCGCGGCCACGGAGCGTGCCTCAGCCTCGGCCTCGGCGTAGCGCCCCGACCGGTACAGGACCGCGGTTTGAGCGAAAGGGGTCCCTGCCATCGGACCTGCATCGTTCCGGCGACGCCAACGAAAGAGCCTCATGCCCGGAGCATACGAACAGCGCTCACCGGCGTCGGCGCGGCCCCCTGGTAGTGCTTTGCTACTGAGGTTCGCAGAGGCGCGGAGATGGAGTCCGGCAAGGTAGCTCTTGGGAGTTCTGCCGTAGCGGATGGCGATACCTCGCCAGGGACGAGTCCGGTCTTCGGCCAGGACCCGCAGCCGTTCCAGAGACGGGCCGCGGGCGGTGAAGGTGGGAAGGCCGCGGGGCGGAGCGAGCGTGTGGGACGCGGTGTGTCCCGGGACGGGTTCGGCCCGGCGCCTGCCGCCCGGCGCACCGGCGCATCGGCGAGCGGGGCGGAGGCGGTCCAGGATCGGGAGCCGCTCCAACTCCCTGGTGTAGTAGGTGTCCAGGAACAGCTCGTTCGCCCGGGCTTGCGCGGTGCGGTGCTGCGGCCCACGGGAGCGTCCGCGTTCCATGTACGAGAGCGCCCGCACGCTCACCCCCGCGGCGTGCGCCGGCTCCTCCTGCTTGAGCCCGGCACTCCTGCGCAGTCCGTGCAGCGGAGTGTCGAAGCCGCCGGTGGCCGGTGTACCGGTCCCCGTACTTGGATGCCCCTGAACAACAGGACCCGCCGGACCCGCAACCCCACCCGCAGAAGTGCGCGGCACCCTACTTTTGCAGGCGAATTTTCCTGTTACGCCTGACTTCCGTGGGGTTGGCTGTAGGAGCGGGCGGGGAACCGGAGTACCGGCGTCCCCGAAGCCGCCACTCTCACTCTCGTGGAGCCCTCGCCTCGGCGAGTGGCCCGCGCCGATCACCTCAGGGACGCCACCGATGAATCCGATCTGCGCCATACGCCGTGCGGGCAAACGCCTGGGCACTGTGTTCCTGGCCTTCCTGGCCACCTGCACCCTGGTGACCGTGGGCGCCACCCCAGCCCATGCGGAGACCTCCCGGCGGTACACCGTGGTCGACTGGCACGTTCACGGATTGGACACCGGCAACGGTGGCGCCATGGGCGCCGACCGTACGGTCCGGTACAGGGACTTCATCGCGCAACTCCGTGCCGCCTCCGGCCACCGGATGGCCGGGGCCAACGGCGACGACATGCGTGACACGCCGACGCGGACGAACACGAACCGCGTCATCGAGGTCCGTGTCTGGACCAACGAGGACGGCGGAGCGCCGAGGTCCCACCTGAAGCTGTACTTCAGTGTGGACAACCTGTACCTCCTCGGCTTCACCAGCCGTGGTCAGCACTGGATGTTCGAGCAGGACCCGAACTCCGCCTTCCCGTTGGCGAGCGAGGTCCAGTTCGGCCAGGAGCTTCAGCATCTGCCGCTCTTCCAGAGCCTCGGGTACAGGGGGAACTACGACAGCTTGGACCCCAACGGGCATCGCCGCGACTACAGCTACACCGCCGCGAACATGCACATGACCATGCAGTTCCTGAACAACTTCACCGCGGCGGATCGCCATGGCGCACGCAGCGAGTTGGCCTATCTCATCGGTGCCACCTCCGAAGCCGCCCGTTTCGGCTGGATCGAACACCGCATCGCCGCCGCCCTCAACAGGGGATACGACGACACCGACCCGAACCGCCCGAGCCACCTCGGCAACTTCGGGGTCGGTCTGCAGACCCAGTGGTCGGCCCTGTCCCGCGTCGCCCACCGAACCGTGAACGGCGGAACCACCGCTCCTGTGAACATCGACGGACGCACGTACGACAACTTCACGCAGATCCGCCTCGGAACCGGCGGCGTGCCGCGGCTCACTCCCTTCCTCGCGCTCCACGGCAGCCGCTGACCACGGAACCGGTTGCGGATGACATCCGCCGGCGGCGGGCACGGCCGCCCGGACCTGCCCCCGGAATCCTCCGCCCAGGACCTGTTGTTCGGATCATCCCTGGGTCGAGCGTGGTCCGGCACGCGCATCCGCGGCGTTGTCATCGCTTGCCGACGCCCCGCGGCGTCGCTCTCCTCCGCCTTGCGGCACCAGACCTCGCTCGGGCCAGGCCGAGAGACACCGGCGCCACAGCCGCCCTGATCCGAACGATTTCCTACCGATGCCGTCGACGTGTTCGACCGCGACAGGGCTCCACACGCCACCGGTTGACGACAGACCTACGAACACATCACAGCGCTACGACCCCCGGGCTCACCCCGCGGTCCGCGCACAGCCTCGCCGGACCATCCCGGCGAGGCCCCGGACTCCCGCCCCGGCGGGCAGTGCATTCTCAAGTGGAGGTAACAGTGAAGATCTCGGTGAAGAAGACTGGCACGCTCGGCGCCCTGTTCGCCGCAGCCTGCATGACCGTCGTGACCATGCAGACCCCGGCGGCTGCCCAGAGCATGACCAGTGGGCTCACCAACTGGCAGACGTCCTGGTGTCTCGACGGCGACACCACCGGATCCGTCTACACCAAGAAGAACAGCAACGGCTGCGGCACGAGCAACCCCTACCAGCGCTGGGTCTTCCACTCCACCGGCAACGGAACGATGCTGCAGAGCAGCAAGACCCACCTCTGCCTCGCAGGCGGGGGAGCAGGAAGCGACCGCGTGACGGCCAAAGCCTGCAACTCGCAGGACCCCCAGCAGTGGTGGGATCAGCACTACGTGATGCAGGACGTGTTCACACTGATCAACCATCAGAACAAGCGCGCCCTGGATTCCAACATGAAGGGCGACGTCTACACCAGCAACTTCTCGGACTCCAACCCCTACATGAAGTGGTACATACCGTACTCATAAGACTGAACCCAGTCCAGGCTCCGCCGCCCGACTGAACACCGCGTACGAGCGGGGCCGCTGAATTCCTTCGGCTGGCGAGCTGGAGTTCACCGCGGGCCTGGTGCGGAGGCCGTGGACGGAGCAACGATCCGTACCGCCCTGCGCGAGGTCGGCAACAGCGTGCGGATCGGCCGCCTGGGCCGGCTCCTGGACGGCGACGCGATCACCGTGCTGTGTCATGTGAGCGCGGATGATCCCGCGCTGGGCACGCACCGCGCCACCTGGTCGACGTTCTGGCCGCCGAGGCGGAGCCGTCGCCGTGGCCGCCTGACTCGCGGGCGCGGCGTGATCCGCAGGGCCAAGCCCCTCGCCCGGAACGCGCTGACCAGTGTCGAAGACTCTGTCTCGGGACCGGGGACCGGGGGCCGGCGGATGGTCAGGAGTCGATGTCGCGGTCAGTCCTGGTCGGTCGCCGTCGGGGCGGGGGTCCTGCTGCTCAGGTAGGGCATGGCCTTGCTCGCGATTTCGGACTTCAGCCGCAGGGTGCCGTCGTCGGCGAGGACCAGTAGGGCGCGGGCATCGGGCGCGCCCAGGGCGAACCGGCCGGTCTCGTTCTGGGAGATGTGGGCGAACCAGACTTCGGTCACGTCGAGTCGGGCTGCATCGAGCCAGGTCTTGAGTTCCTGCCAGTCGACCATGGGGAAGTGGGCCTCGAAGCCGGTGATGCAACCGCCCATTCCCTTGCGCGGGCCTTCCCAGGTCGGCTCGAAGTAGGGGACGACGAGGAGCTCCTCCCCGTTCTCCCCGGCGTCGCGGGCCGCTTCCTCGAAGCCGGAGTCGTGTTCGCTGAGAAACCATTCACGCTGGGACACCGAGGGGGCCTCTCGATCGTGGTCATGTTGGGCAGGCCCTCTTGATCCTCCCGCTGCCGTGCCGGCCGGTCAACGCGGGAGGGATGAGCCGCGGCGGCCGACGCGCACAGCGGCTGACGCATCCAGCGGCCGACGGGCGAACGAACACGGTCGGCGAACCTGTGGCCCCGGCACGTTGCCGGTGTCGGAGCCGTCGGTGTTCCCAGGTGGAGGTGGCCTGCCGGTCGGCGATGTCGGAGCGGGGCAGTGTTCGGCAAAGCGTGCGTGGCCCGTGCCCCCGGTGGTCGGGGTCGCGGGCCACGCATGGTGATGCAGTCAGGGCCTACTTCCCGACGACGACCGTTACGGATTCCCAGCCGGTTTCCACCGAGGAGTACCGGTGCGGGTCGTCGTGGCTGTAGGGGAAGTGGTAGCCGCCGTTCTTCTTCACGTTGCACAGGGTCAGGTCGTATGTGCCGGGAGGCACCTCCCACGTCACCTCGATGGTGACGTTGCCGTTCGAGATGTCCCGGGTGAAGTGATAGTCGGAGATCAGGCGGTGCGGGCTGGAGGCCTGCGCGATTTTGATCTTCCCCGAGACGTGGCCGCTGTCGCCCCACGCGGTCCCGGCGAAGTTCAGTGCCCACGCGTCCACGTACCAGGTCGCCTTCACATGGAACACGTTGCGCTCCGCATTGTGGAACACCTGTGCCTGGAGCGTGTGGTTCAGCTTGCTGTAGCCGTCGAAGCCCTTCGCGACCATGCCTTCTCGCCGCGCTTTGCGGTGCGCGAGTTCCGGACCGACCGGTGCCGGGGGCGGCGGCGGGGGCGGCGTCCACAGGCCGGGCCCGGTGTATGCCAGCAGCAGACGGCCCTGCGTCGGGTCACCGGGCTCCTTGTGGACGACGGGGGTCGGCGGTCGGCTGGAGGTCACCGGAAGGACGAACTCACCCGACCACGACGTCCCGTCGTAGACCTGGTACCCGATACGGCCGACCGTCCGGGTGTAGGTCTCCGGGACGTCCTTGCCCTTCAGGGCGTCGTCGAGGATCTTCCAGGCCCGGTCGCTGTGGCTCTCGCGCAACGGTTCGGCCAGGTGGCTGGCGATCTGCCTCAGGACCTGAGGCTCGTCCTTGGCCGCGACGATGTCGGACAGACGCGGCGAGATCAGCCCGAACAGGTGCTGGCGGATCTGGAAGTGGAGGCCGCCCTTGGAACGGATCAGTTCGTCGACGGCGTCCTCGGAACGGATGGTCTCTTCGGTGATCACGTTGTAGAAGGTGTAGAGCTTGCCGTCGTACTCCACCGTGCTGGGAGCGGACTGGGCCGTCCCGGTGGCCGGGCTGTCGGAAGCCTTCGCCCAGGCGCCATCGGTGTTGATCCAATGCTTGAGGTGATCGCCCTCGGTGTAGACCAGATGGAGGGCGTTCTTGTACGACACCAGCGACAGCCGTGACGACGGCGACTCCGCCGGGCCGTTCGAGGTGACCTCCTCATCGGTGGTCCACGCGCCCGGGAACGGCACCGGAGTGGAGGTGATGCCGTCCTTGACCGTCGCGTACCGCAGGCCGTAGACGCCCTCGCTCCACACGATGTGGATCTCACCGGCGTGGACGGCGACACCCGGCACCACAGGGCTCGACAGGGGTACCGTCTCCGTGGTGCCCTCGCCCTTGGGCCGCTGGACGGCCCGGACCGTCCACTTGCCCGCGGGGGACAGGACCGCTTCGTTGACCTGTCCGTCGCTCACCGCCTTGAGGAAGGCGTGCAGATGGCCCTGGTGGGAGACGAGAGCCGGCGGACGCACGCTCTTCACCCCGGGTACCGCGCCCAGGTCGGTCCACCCCGGCCGGCCCGGCGTGAAGTACCGCACGACCGCGACCTGCTCGTTGCCGCCGGTGAGGATCAGGTACACCCTGCCGCCGTGCTCGACCAGACGCGGCGGGTATCCGATCTCCGTCCGCAGGAGATCCTGCGGAGACCAGCCCACGGGCCCGGACTCCGGCTTGTCCGTGGAGAAGTCCTGCGGCGCGGAGCCGTCCGGCTTCTTCCCCTCGTCGGCGCGGGAAATGAACGAGGTCTGCCAGACTCCCCGGCGTTCCACCTGGTATTTCTGCTCAGCCATGTGCGAAGGCTCCCCAAGCATCGGCGTAGGTACGAGCGGAAGGCGCACGGTGTGTGTCCGTCCGCGCGCACAACGTTACGTAGCTGCGGCGTTGTTGATCAGTCCAGAACGAGCCACCGAGGGAGCAACCGGGTGAAGTCTTGGCCTTGAAACCCCTTGTGAGCACCCGCGCAAATCACGCAAACCGAAGGACCCCGACAAGGTCCATCACCTCAGGAAGCGCCCGACTACTCCCCCTTCCGCGACCGCTGCCCCGACCGCGGCTTGGCGGGGCGCCGCTGTTCCTCCTCGGCGAGGGGTCGGCACTCGGACACCGACCGGATCGACCAAGAGCTTCTGGACGTGGACGCTTGCGACCTCCCCGAGACCCAACCCCGCGCCCCGCGAAGGCCGGGGCGGTGAGCCGGCCGTGGTTTTCCCGAACAGCGGTCGGGAAGCGGGGGCACCGGCCGCACGCACGGCTGTTGGGCAATGACTCCCCAGCGGTGAGGGTCACGGTCGTGCCCGGAGGCCGTTGATGGCAAGGGTGCTGGGTCCGAACATCGTGGCCCCAGGGGGTCTGGATGTCGTCCGTCCGCCACGGCCGGCGAGGCGGCGCGGGTAGTGGCGGGGGGCGGTGTGGGTGGGAGCCGGACGGCGCCGAACTGTGCGATCTCCCTCTTGACACGCGGCTCTGCCGCTTGGCCACGTGACCCGATACCTGGTGGAACGTCAGGTCTCTGTCGGATGGCCATCCTGTTTCAGGCCGTTGGTGACGGGCGCTGGGCGAAGGGTGCATGGCGAAGTGAGCGAAGTCGCCACAGAAACGTGGGCGAGGGCTGTTGCTCGTTCCATCCAGACCGGTGCGATCCGGGCTTGGTGGCCTTACGGGCGGGATCGGTTCTCTCCGAGGTTTCAACAGCCGCCTGTCACTCGTTCGAGTGGCAGGTCCGGTTTGCTTGTCGGAGGTGATCACACCGGAACGATCATGTTTGTGACACCTCATCAGAAGCACTGCCACGGAAGGTGGAACATCCATGCCGGTCAACGGATCCCCCGATAGCCCGTTCGCTCTCAGCCCCGACGATGTCGCCAAGCTGGAGGCGATTCGCGAGGCACTGCTCGACCCGTCGCCGCGTCGGATCGGCAGGCTCGACCAGTGGGGTCTTGCCGACACCTACGAGGTGCAGGCGGAGATCGCCGAGTACCGGGAGTTCCAGATCGCCATGGCGGACGGAACCCGGATCGATGCCGGGCTGAGTACGCCGCGCAACCTCGCGCCGGGGCAGACCTGTCCCGCCATCGTCATGCCCGCCCCGTTAAGCGACTTCGGCCGGCTGGCCTACTTCGGCACGATCCCGCGCTGGACGCAGGGCGGCTACGCCGTCCTGACCTACAGCCAGCGTGGTCTGGCCGGCTCCGAGGGCGAGATCCAGGTCGCGGGCCCCCAGGATGTCGCCGACGGAGTCGAGATCCTCAACTTCCTCACAGGGCAGGAAGGCATCGATGCGGACCGGATCGGATGCTTCGGCGCCTCCTACGGTGCGGGTACCAGCCTGCTGTTGGCGGCGCGGGACCCGCGGGTCAAGGCCGTGGCGGGCGCCAGCGCGTGGAGTGACCTGTTCACCTCGTTGTTCGAGAACGGCACCCGGCACATCAAGGCCTTCGAGGCACTCGTGGGCCTGTTCCACGAGGAGCGCTGCTCGCAGGAGTTCCAGGCGATCATCAGGAAGATCCGCGCCAACGTCATCGACGATGAGGTCACGAAGTTCGCCAAGCTCCGCTCGCCGATGGAGCAGCTGAAGGCATACAACGACCGTGAGCTGCCGATCCTGCTGACCACTTCCTGGCACGAAACGATCTTCTCCGTGCCGGCTGTCGTCGACCTCTTCACCAAGCTGCAAGGCCCCAAGTCGTTGCTGGTACAGATCGGCGACCACGGCAACAGCGAACTTCCCGGCCTGCTCGGAGGCATCTCCAAGCCCACCGAGATGACCTACCGCTGGATGGACCACCACCTCGGCGGCACCGCCGGCGACGGCGCCCAGCCGCAGTTCGGCATCCGCTCGGAATACATGCACAACCTGCTGTCCGATCTCACCCACAACGACTGGGCGGACTACGCCCTCCCCACGCAGCGCTTCCACCTCGGCGCCGTGCCCGACGGCAAGCAGGATGCGCCGTTGGCGCAGGGCCAGCCGCAGGCGGGCTGGACCCGCTCCGTCCAGGCCGCCGGCCCGGACACCGGGATCGTCGTCGCGCCCAAGCTCGTCCAGACCGGCCTGGCCGAGCGCGTGGGACTCCCGCACGTCTACAAGACCGCCGACATCAAGCGCGACGTCGCCGCCGTCTGGACCACCGCGCCGCTGGAGCGACCGATGCGCGTCCAGGGCGACCTGGAGGCCCGACTCACCGTGAGGCCGCAGACGAAGAACTCGACCTTCACCGCCTACCTGCTGGACTGCGACCCGGCGACCGGCCGGGCCGCGATCATCACCCACGCCCCCTACACCCTGACCGACCAGCAGGCCGCCACGGTGACCTTCCGCCTGCAGCCCGCCCACTACGTCCTGGCCAAGGGCCGCCAGTTGCAACTCATTGTCGACAGCTACGACCCGTTCTTCGCGGACGAGAACACCATCCCCGCCGCCCTTGAGATCACCTCCCCCAAGGGCAACGAGTCCTACATCGACATCCCCTTCGCCACCCTGCCGTAACACCCACCCGCCCCGCCGGGAACCCGCGCCCACCACCAGGTCCGGTCCGCGACACACGCTGACCGGGCCTGGGTGTGGAGCGGATCGATCAGCTCACGCCCACGCTGACGCACTGGGTCACGAAGTTCGGTGGGGTGGATCGTGAGTTCGACGCCCGGATCACCCAGCAGATCCCCGACGAGCGGGTCGCCTGGACCGCGGTGGACGGTGAGGTGAAGCAGGCCGGTGTGGTCACCTTCCACCACCTCGACGACAACAGGTCCAAGGTGATGCTGCAGCTCGACTTTGACCCCGAGGGCTTCACCGAGAACCCGGGCGACAAGCTCGGGTTCGTGCAGCGGCAGATCACCGGTGACCTGAAGCGGTTCAAGGAGTACATCGAGGAGCGCGGTCGCGAGACGGGTTCCTGGTGCGGCGAGGTCCGAGACCTTCGGTCTTCCTACCCGCGCCACGGTGGCCGGGATCCCGGCGGTGGTGTCCGGTCGCCGCCGGGGACCGCGGCACGCGGTACTGGTGACCAACGCTCCGGACCCAGGACGGTGACGACGGCGGGGGTCGGGGGCCGAGGAGGCACTCAGCCGGCCGGTACGACCAGTGCCGCCTCGCGGGCGAGGTCCCGGGCCTGGTGGGCGCGTTCTTCGATGAGCCGACGGAACCCGGGGAGTGCATACCGCTCGCCGGTGGCCGCACCGCGCCCGCGGATTCCGGCGGTGTCGGCCATGAACTGCTGCGGTTGGGGTTGCCAGCCCACGACCAGGACCCGAAGCCCCCAGCCCTCCGCCCGGCGGTGCAGGTCCAGCAGGTGCAGCAGTCCTTCACGGCCCATCAGGACCATTGCGTGCAGATCCACCATGAGGACCCGCTCGTAGCCGGTGACCTGCTCCAGTACCTGCCCCAGCACCGGGCCGCCGTCCGCGTCGAGTTGCCCGCCGACGATGGCCCAGAGGGTGTGGTCTCGGTGCTGGACGTCCACAGTGATCAAGGCGTGCCTCCCGTTCCCCGGGACGGCAGGTGCCTTCCGGGGCCATCATCTTTGCGTGACGGCCGACCCGGCGTGTCCGTGACCCGCTGGAACCAGGCGCTTCGTGTTGACGGTGGCCGCAGGCACTGGTCGACGGCGAGGCCCCAGCGGTGCTCAGCGATCCGGCGGAGTGGCTGCCCTCGGACGGTTCCTCCCACTGCACATATGCCTCGACCTGGGTCGGCACGAAGCTGCGCTGGGCCTTGGCCGTCGACGAGAAGGAGCGCCATGCCCTCCTCGGGCCCGCCGAGGAGGGCCCCACCACCACCGTCATCCACGAGGCCGCCCCGCAGAAGCGTTGCGCGGATGGTTGCCGGGCGAGTTCGGGGAGGCCCCGGGATTGGGGGACGCGGGTGACTGCGCGTCCCCACGACCGGAGGCCGGGTTGCTGTGGTGGGAGATGGTCAGTACGCGCCGACGTACTGGACGACGGTGCGGCTCAGGGCCTTGGCGGGAACCTGGCCGGTCTTGCCCTCGTAGACGAACGAGCCCCCGGTGATGGTCGAGTACCACTCCTCGGACGGGTAGGTCTCGGGCGTCTTCATCACCTCGGACAGGTCGACGGTGTTGGCGTCCTTGTCGGTGCCGAAGCGAATGTGGAGTGTGCACCAGGTCTCGGTGGAGACGAAGGCCGTGTCCTCGCAGCGTCGGTAGGCGTCCCCGACGACGACGGGGCTCTCTCCTCGAATGTCGTGGACGACGCCGTGTCCCGTGTAGTTCGTCCCGGTGAGATCGCTGAACGTGATCGTCATCGCATAGAGGTCGGGCCCGGGGGCAGGCCGTGCCGGCTGCTGGGCGGCGACCGGCGCGCTGAAGGCGCAGCCGGCGCCGAGCGCGATGGCCGCGGCGGCCACCCCGAGGGTCTTGCGGGACGGAGCGAAACGCTTCATCTGGTCCTACCGATCCTGTCGCGTTGCGTCCGAACCGCGTGGTCCGGACGGCGCCACATGATCATGCGCCTGAGCTCGTTGTCGTCTCGCTCGGGGGCACCGCCCGCGGGGCCCCGGCCGGACGGCCATGCCGAGCCTGCGGGCGCAGAAACGGTTCGCAGCGGCCGCTCCCACCCCCCGGTCGGCGGATTGTGGCCATCGCCTGATCGGCCCCCGTAGTTCACCCCGGTGGCAGGGGCGCACAACCGGCACAACAAGCCCGAGCCGCCGGCGCCCGACCCCCTCTCCGGCCCGTCCAACGGCCCGAGCCACCCGGCAGCGTCACTGATGACGTCCTGCACGTCGCCTACGAAGACCACCGCCTCACCTCCGAGGAACGGAATTGGGACACTGGGCCGGTGATCCACACCGACTCCGCGATTCGCTTCCGCTTCGGACTGACCCCGCTGGAGGAGGTCGAGCCGTGGGGTGCCGGGCGCGTACTGCACTGGTTCGGGCTGACCGCCGGCTGGTACTGCATCGACGTCGGCGGTCACGAGGTGCTGCGCTACTCCGAGCGCACGGTCCGGGAACTCCGCAACGACGGCGACGGCGACCTCGACGACAGAGTGCACCCGTACGTCGACCACTACGTCGTCCGCCTGTGGGAGGACGTGATCGCGCTCGTTTCGGGGGCTATGGAACCGGTGCCCCACGACCTGGTGGAGGTCGCGGCCGACATGGCGCCACGCCGGACGTGGATCGACACCCCGGAGGCCGACGCCGCGCTGACCTGGCACGGTGAGGGCTACCTGTACACCGACTACCTGCGCGTCGCCCCGACCATCCGCCTCTGGCGCACCGTGGTCGGTGACGAGGACACCGTGACCGTCGCTTGGGAGCACCGGGCGGACCTGGAGGGCGTGATCGAGTTCGCGAGTCCGCAGGCGGGCCGGGTGACCGTGCCGACGAGCGAGTTCCTGGGGGCGGTGGCCGAACTGGACCGATCGCTGCTCGCCGCCATGGACGGACGCATCAGCGAACTGGAGAAGTCCGGACCGCCGCCCGGGGTTCGAGGAGGGGTGGACGTGGAGCAGTTGCGCCGGGAGCAGCGGGATCGGGCGACCTGGCTGCCGCGTGCGCGGGATCGCGAGCCGGGCACGGACTGGGACGCCGTACGGACCGGTACGCGCACGCTCCTGGCCGCCGGGCCCGAGGCCCGGGACGGCACGGAGTAGAGGGGCCGGGTCGGTCGGCGACGGGGAACCTGTCCCGGGCCCTGTGCTGCGCCAGGGCCCGTTCGAGCTGCTTCAGCGTGGCCGACCGGGTGCCGTGGAAGGCGGTGCCCGGCTCGTCCGCACCGCTCCCGACGGCATCGAGGACCTGGAGGCGCCCTTCCAACCGTCAACGAAGGACCCGTTGCAGTACTAGGTTCTGGAGTGTGACAACCGATCCCGTGGCTTTCGTATCCGCTCTCGTCGCCGACGTCCTGAGCGCGGACGCGGACGCGCGCGCCGCGGTGCTGGAGCCCGCGCTGAGGGGCAAGTACGCCGCTGCCTTCGCGATGGGACGCAGGGAGGCCCGCGCCCTCAGCGCGGCGGATCGCGAGCGCTACCTCTGCGCCTTCGCCCCGTACTGGACCGCCAAGGTCGCCGCGGTCTTCCTCGACATCGGACCGGTCGCCCCCACAACCGCTTCCGCGGACAAGGCCACGGCGCACCGGGTGAGCGCGACCGCCGCCCGGTCCCCCGGGAGTCCCTCCTGCACGCCGGCCGTGACCTACCGGCTCAAGTCGGACGCCGACGGCACGTACCTGCGACTCACCGACCTGGATGTTGAAGGAGCCTCGGTGCTGGGCACGGAGAAGGAGCTGATCCAGCGCATGCTGCGGAGCGACGGCTTCGAGGCGGTGCTGGCCTTCCTGGAAGCCGGGAGCCGATACGAAAGCGGAGCGCCTGTAGCGAAGAGTGAGTAGCGGCGTCCCGCCAGCCATAGTCCGTGGGGTGCGGGGAGGGGAAAGTCTCCCAGGGTGTCCGGGTTCAGGCGAGGCGCAGGGTGATCGCGATGGTTTGCCGTGGGGGTGGACTTCGATGTGGGTGTGTTCGGAGAGGTTGTGGACGAGGGGCCATCCGAACCCTCCGGGTTGCTCGACGCCGTAGCTGCGGTGGTGCGGTGGTGCGGTGGTGCGGTGGGTTCGGGTTGGCGTCGCCGACGGACAGGTGGAGGGTGCCGTCGGTGATTTTGGTGTGGAAGGTGGTGAGGCCGCCGCCGTGTCGGATCGCGTTGGTCACCAACTCGGAGGTGACCAGGAGGGCGTCGGCGGTGGTGACACTGTCGAGGTCGATCCCCGCACCGTGTAGGAGGTCGGTGACGTGGGCTCGTGCGGAGGCGGCGTTGGTCGGCAGGGTGCCGCCGCGGTGCTCGTTCGGGGGAACGGCCCGCTGCTGGAAGCGGTGTTCGGCGCTCGACGTCCCGTATCAGCGCCTTGACTTCCCGGCCGGACTTGAGACGCACCCACAGATGGGCCATGGTCGCGTCGACACCGCCCCAACCGGAGCCGATCTGGGCGATGACCCCGGTGAACTCGGCCGGCCGCTCCCGCCCGCGGTCCTGGCGTTCCACGTGGGTGGTGCCGGTGACGTGGTCCCCGACCTTGAAGGGCGCGTGGTTCTGCCGGGTGCGCAGCGGGCTCATGTCGTGCCGGGGCGGTAGGGCAGGGTGACATCGAACTCCGGGCACTGGGCGAGGAACCGCTCCAGGCCCGTGTCGGCACGATCCAGCATCGACGGGGAGGGGACACCGTGGGCGGGCTGCTCGCACGCCCCAAGGGTGTGGGCGGGCGGGTGTGGGGGTGCGCTCATTCGGGGCCCCCGGGGCTGCGGAGCCGGTTGTCCCGGCCTCAACGACGCTAGGGAGTTCCGGCCGGGGACCTCAACGATTTTGCGGGTTTTGCGGACGACTACCGCTGTGTCGTACGGATGCGTTCGATCCGGGTGCGGGCCGCCCGGCCGTAGAGGGCGACGGTCGACAGCTGTGCGAAGGCCCGCTCGTACACGGCGATCTCGCCGGGCGCGGTGATGCTCACGCGGGCCGACAGCAGCTCGATGCCGACCTGGGCGGTGTCGTAGAGGGTGAAGGACTCCATGGACCACAGCGGCCGGGTGGCTCCGGACGGGACGATGCCCAACGACACCTGCGGCAGGGCGAACACCTCCAGCAGGCGGTCGAGCTGGGCGGCGGTGGTCTCCTTGTCCGCGACCCCGGGCAGCAGCACGGACTCCTCCAGGAGGAACGCGAAGGTGCGGCCGAGTTTGGTCAGGACGCGGGAGCGGGCCAGGCGGGCGGGTGCGGCGGAATCGGCGTCGGTGTCGGGGGCGGCGTGGAAGGCGCCGTAGGCGGCGATGACGGCAGCGGCGTACCCGTGGGTCTGGAGGAGGCCGGGTACGACGTGCGAGCAGTAGACGCGGAAGGCCCGGGTACGGTCGATCAGGGGCACGATCTCGTTCTGCAGGCGGGTCAACCCGGCCCGGTTGAGCCGTTTCCACTCCACGTACATGGAGTTCGCGCTCCGGGCGGCGGCGATGAGGTCCGCCTCCTGGTCATCGGCCCCGCACGCCGCGCACCAGGCGCGGATGTCGGCATCGGACGGCGCGGCCCTGCCGTGCTCGATCCGCGAGGTTTTCGCACTGTTCCAACCACATTGGACGGAGAGGTCCCTGCCGGCCAGGCCCGCGTCCAGGCGTAGGTGCCGCAGCCGCAGGGCGAGCGCGGCACGGGCTTCCTGAGCACCGGTCAGGGGGCGAGGACATTGGGCGGGCCGTCAGGTCAGGACTTGCAGTCGGCCAGTGGCACGGCTCGATCCCACACCGCGCCGAACGCGGTGCGCACAGCGCGGCCGTGGCGGGGTCGTCACACATCTCCCCGCCCACCGGGGCGCCGTTCCCGGAGAAGTGGTTCCGGCAACGGCTGGATGTGGGCAAGCCGTCACGAACGGGCGACAAGCCGTGAGCTTGGACATGCCTGCAGGGCAGGGAAATCTGCGTCCGGGCACGGGCGGCCGAGCTGGAGGGAGGACAACTCCTGGTGACCATGGGGGAGAAGGACATGTCCTATTTCGTGCGTACCTGACTCTGATCCCCGCCCAGCGCCTGCCACGCATGGACCGTCTCACCGTCATGGCGAGTCACACCGTCATGGCGAGTCACACCGTCATTCTGACGGCGACTCACCCACCTCGGGGGTCCCGGCGGCGAGCGCTGCGGTGCGCTGGCGTTCCATCACGTCCGCCGGGGTGATCATGTACGCCTTACCCGCGATCGACTTCTCGAACCCGGCGCGGGTCAGTCGCCACACCCCGCAGGCCTCCCGGCCGGTGACGCCGATGGAGTTCTGCACCCGGGGATTGAACAGGTCGAGGTGGTGGAGGGTCAGGCCCGGATCCACCGACTGCGCGGTGCGGGCGGAGCCCTCCTGCCCGTGATTGGCGAGGACGCTGATCACGTGCGCCACGTGGAGGGCGGGCAGCCGGCCCTGGGGGGCGTCGGGGTGCCGGAAGATGTGCTGCGAGATGTACGAATCGGCCTCCGGCCGGACCTCGAAGGGCGTGTCGACGAGGGTCCCGAGGAGGTCGAGGACGGATCCGCCGCCGACGACGGCGCCGCCGAGGGCGTGCCGAACCCGGTCGACGGCGCGGTCCTCGTCCTCGAACGCCTCGTACTCGGCCCGCGCCAGATCGACCGCGTGCTTCTGGTACCCGTCCGGGATCCATTCCGGCACGTCGTTGGCCTCGTCGACCGGGCGGGGTGTGACGCCGGCCATGTCCTCCGGGGCGTGCGCGTCGAGGCGGATCAGCGCGCGGCCGGGCAGGCGGGTGTACAGCGGGCTGTCGGGGACCAGGATCTGCGTGACGTTCAGCCACAGGCGCAGGTCCGGGCCTTCGTCGCCGGCCAGGCGCCAGATCGCCTCCAGAACCTCGTCGTCGTCCTCCGCGACGCGGACGGGAGCGCCGAAGCGCTGCGCGACGGCGTCAACGTGCTCCCGCCACGCGGTACGCGCGAGGGCGAGGACCTTCGGGTTCTCCTCGGCGTTCTCCGCCTCGATCACGCAGGGCACGTAGCGCGCCATCCGCACCGGGTTGAGGAAGTCGCTGCCCCGCCCGTACAGCTCGAAGGGCGTGTCGGATCGGCTGTGCAGGGTGATGACGGAGTCGATCTCGAGCCGGGTGAAGTACTTGACCTCGTCCATCCATCCGGCGAGGTCGCCCTCCCGTACCGGGGGCCCGGACCACAGCGCGGGGTTCGCCAGACCTATGAAGGTGGCCGCGTCCCGAACCTGCCCCGGTATGTCCTGCCAGGCAAATCGCACGATTCTTCCCCCGTTGAACGATGATCAGTTGATCATCTTAGGGGCGCTTTTGGCCACGACCGCCATGCTTCCCGAAAACGCCTGTGTGTCCGTCCTGGGAGTCAACACCGAGGCCCAGGCCGCCGGTCCCGCCCCGGACGACGGTGTACTGCTCGTTCTGTCGAACGAGCAGTGCACCAACCGTTTCGGGCAAGAGGCCGGCGCGGACGGCGGAAGCGTTCCTGCCTGCAGATCTGCTCACACTGGTCCACGGTCACCACAACGGGTGCACGGCCGCCGCGATCAGCTCGCCCACCCCGCGGTCACCGAGGTAGTGCTGGGCCTGAAGGCGGCGGAGGCTCTTGGGGCCACGAAGGCGGCCGGCCCGCTACGAGTACCTGAGCTGAGCGCGGCCTTCCGCGTTTGGGGGCCTGGGGGCCGCAGGTCGTCGGCCTGGCGGCGGCCACCGGTCACCACAAGGAGGGGTAGGGGTCGTCCTCGGGGGCGTAGGACGAAGGTTTCGGGCGGGGCCTGGCCGATGGTGGTGCGCTGCCCTCGATGGTGAACGTGAACTCGTAGGGCGGCAAGGGGGCCTTGAGGTACTCGTGGCCGATGGTCCAGGTGGTCGTCGCGTCTTCTCCCAGGCGCACGATGTACTCTCCGTCGTCGAGCTCGGTGTAGGCGAAGAACCCCACGCCGTCGTCCAGGTGGATCCGGCTACCCCCCTGATCGAAGGAAACGAATCGGCGAGGCCTGCCCGGCGTGAGGATCTCGACTCCCGTAGCGAGTCCGGCCTGGCCCTGGAAGATGCGCGGTGCTTCGATCCGGCGTACACCGTCACTCTGATAGTAGGTCAGGCGTTGCAGGTTCAACCGGAGCACTTTGCGCCCCCAGTCCTTTGTGGCGATGCGCACGCCCATCCGCGTCCGTGATATGCGCTGCCCGTCCTCTGAGGTCCGCTCCGCCCAGTCCGTCCAATCCATGTCCTCTGTCACGGTCATATCTCCCTTCCAGACAGGTATTCAGCTCATCGCGGCCACTCTAGATGCCTTCGCCCCGGCGCTGGGTGGGAGCCGATGCGCACCGTAGTCGCCGCCTGGCAGTCCGGGCCGCGGCCGGCCGGTCCGACGACCTGATGGACGAGGTCGACGTGGAGGGCGTCCGCGCTGTCCTGGTGGTGCGGGACGCGTTCGCGGCGGCGGAGCGGCCGGCGCGCTTGGGGCTTCGTTGCCGGTGCGCCGGCCGGGGGTGATGGCGCGGAGGACCGGGGACCTGGTGGCGGCCGGGCCTCCTGGTCCGCCTCGGCGGGGACGGCGAGACGCCGTACGCCCACCATTCCCGACCCGGGGGCAACCTGAGAGGCTCAGGTTGACGTCAGATGCCGTCGCGGCGCCACCCTGCCCCGCCCGAACCCCACCCGAAGTGTTGGTCTGACGAACCAGCGCCAGCACCGCGACCACGAACCCTCCAGCAGCCAGACCCGCACCCACGAGACTGGCCACCTTGTCACCCGTATCAAGATCAAACACAAGCACCACGACCAACAAGCCCACCACCAGCAACGCGCTCACCACGACCGTGCCCCACACCACCCTGCGCGCCGTACCCGCCACCCCGCACCGCCGCTTCACCCACCGCGACCGACCCCTTCCGAAGGCTAAACGGCTCACCGAGAACACGTTGGCGCATCGTCAGATATCTCAGGGCGCAGGCAATGCCGCCTCCGCGGGCCCGTGCGCGTTTCATGGCCGAGCGGGGGCGCTACGTGGGCGTCGTCTCTCGGCGTCGGTTGCCGTCGGGTGGGGTGGTGGCGCCGTTCAGACAGCGGTCGAGGAGTGCGTGCATGCGAGGGATGGGGAGGGACGGGTTGGCCGCGGCGCCCTCTGCGGTGCGGGGGTCGGCGAGGAGGGCCTCCAGATTCTGAGGTGTCAGGCTCGGGTTGGCGGCGGCTGCTCGGCGCACCGACTCGTCGGGATCGTCCACAGGTGGCGCCGGCAGGGTGTGATCGGCCGCTGCGAGGGCGCGCACCTCGGGATCCGGGTGGTCGATGAGGTCGGTCAGGCCGACTCGAGGGAACGCGGGCAGGGTCAGCAGGTGCGGTCGGTGGGCCTGGCGGGTGACGAACACGTCCAGGAGGAGGCGTGGCGGAGCCAGGGGCTGGTGGCAGGCCAGCAGGATCCGCACCTCCTCGTCGTCGTCCTGTGCCAGCGCGTCGACGAGCATCGCGGGCAGTCCGGGCCAGCTCGCCGCAACCCGGCGCAGTTCCGGTTGCTCGGACGCCGCGCAGGCGGCGATCCAGTCGGGCGAGGGTTCGGTGTCCGGCTCGGTGATCGGGCAGACGCAGTCCGGGCCGTGTCCGATGACGCGCTGGATCGCCCGGTATTCGGCCCAGGTGCGGGGGAAGGGGTGGAGGCGTGCGCGCATCCGTACGTCCTCGTCCGGATCCTCCCTGAGCTCGGCGACGAGGTCGGGGCCCAGGTCGGGCCTGGCGGCGACCATCTCGCGGACCTTTGCTTCGGTGTGGCGGGCGAGCCGTGCGACGGCGTCGGCCGGGGTGTGTGGGTTCCAGGTCAGGGGGTGCACCGTGCCTTCGGCGAAGCACTGCTCGACGAGCGCGGGGGACAGGGCGCACGTGCCGAGCACGAACGACTTGCTGTGCGAGCCGATCGACGGCAGTTTGGCCTCCACCGCTTCCGGGTCCAGCTCCCAACTCTCCTGCGCCGCTTCCCGTACCGCGGGGTCGGAGTCGTCGAGCAGGGCCTGGCGCTGCGCGGGAGTGAGTGACTGCCACCTCCAAGTGGCTCGTACACGGAGTTCTGGGTGCTCGTGCCCGGCCATGGAGCGGTAGAAGGACAGAGGGATCTGCCGGGAGAATGCGAGCTCCTGGGTGATCTCGTGCTCGGTGAGCATGCCGTCCTCGCCCCCGTCCTGAGCGGTCAGAAGAGTGACGAGGATGTCGTCCGGCAGCGGTCTGATCCATCGCGGTCGGGGCCAGCGGGGGCCGCCGGCGAGCCGTGCGCGGACGATCCCCGACGGGTCCGTTGCCAAGCGGGCAAGTCGTGCGGGGTCGACAAGTTGGTTGCCTGCGAGCCGCGCTCGGATCCCCATGGACGGGTGGCGCAGGGCCGCGTCGATGACGGCGTCGGGCAGGTCGCGGCCCTCGCACATCAGCCGGCCGGCCTCACCGGCTGCCAGATCGACCAGGCGTATCAGTACGTCGGAGGGCGCCGCCGGATTGAAGGCGATGCCGCGCAGCCACAGTTCATGGAGAGAATCGGACACCGCGTCATCCTGCCATCTTGTCGTGACCGGACCGTTCTACGTGGCGAACAGGTAGTGCCTTCCACGCCAAGCAACTGAATGTTGCTGAAACTCGGTTCTGGCACAGATCTTGGGCTCTGTCGCAAGTTTGGGGGTAGTTGGGAAGCTATCCGATGTGATGGGTGGGGTTCAGGTCGGGGATCTTCTTCTGCCGGGTGTCGCGGTGGAGGTCGACCAGGTGGTGCTGACGGATGTGGAGGTCCGGGTCGCCGTGCGGTCAGGGGCCGTGTGGGCTGCGTGTCCCGGATGCGGGCGGAGATCTTCGAGAGTGCTACTACGAGCGGACTCTTGCGGATCGTCCGGTCGCCGGCCGACGTGTGCGGATCGAGCTGCGGGCGCGTCGGCTCGCGTGCGGGAACGGGCAATCTGACCGTCGGACGTCCGCCGAACAGGTCTACGCCGAAGGCGCCAAGGAGGCCTTTGCCACCTGGCAGACCGAGGGCGCGCTCCAGCGGCAGATGCCCCTGCCCGGCGGCGGCTTGGGCCCGCGCTTGGTCGACTTGCACCTCTTGGCAGCGGTGGGCGGGCTTCGATCTGGTTATGGTCGATGCGGACATTGCCGGCTGTGTGCACACCTGGCTGGGCAACAGTGGCACTCTTGATGAGTGGCGTTACAGGATTCTGCGATGGCGTGGATCTCAACTCGTGCAGATTCCGACTGTTTTGGGGCCGGGTGACAGTCCGACCTATTGGGCCAGAATCTTTCAGATGGCTGAGCTCGTGGCATTGACGGATCCTAGGCCGAAGAATTCCTATCCGGTCGAACCGTGAAGACCCGTAGACCCTTCCGCGACGAGCTGAGGCGGCCGCAACCACTGTTCCCTGGCTACCCGCGGAGCGGGCTGGGCCTGAGGCGAGGCGGAAGGGTTCCGGAGCGGGGGAGTGAAGGGGAGACCCACTGCGGGGCGAAGGTCTAAACCCCGTGAAACGGGGTCACTCCGGCCTGCTTTTGGTGAGTGGGTTGTGGTTCAGAGTGTGATGCGTGTCCACGTGTCGCCGCTGCGGAGCCAGAGGATTCCGTCTCGGCCTTTGACGCAGGATCTGCTCATGGGTTCGGGGAGGGTCAGTTTCTCCTGTGTGGTGATGACCCAGGTGTTGTCGATGAGTTCTGCGTGGTGCAGTTCGATGCCGGGCCGGTTGTGGAAGCTGTGGGTGAGGATCATCCGGTTGCCTTGGACGGTGAGTCCGTCGATGTCCCGGATTGGGATTTTCCAGCTGGTTTCCTCTTCGGTGGTGGGATTGACCCGTGTGAGGAAGGCGCCTTCGTGGCTGTACCAGGCGAGCCAGGCCAACGTTCCCTCCGTGGTGCCTGCCAGGGGGCCGAGAGGCAGTTCTGGTAGGTGCTGCGGAGTCCATGTGTGGTCGCCGTCGGTGTTCCAGCGTGCGAGGCCGGCGCGGGACGCGGGGTGGTCGCCGTAGATGCCTTGGTCGCCATAGGCGGTCCAGATACCTCCGTCACGGTCGCCGACGACGTATTCGACGCATTCGCCGAGGGATATGTGGTTTATCGGGTAGCCGCCGGGCGAGTACACGACGAAGCTCTCCTGAGAGTCGCGGAGTAGGAGCCGGGACCACGAGAGGAAAGTCAGGCCGCCGGTCGATTTCTTGATGCCGCGCAGGGTTGTGCGGTGTTCCGTCCCGTCTTTGACCACGATGAGCAGGCGGTCGCACGTGGTGGCTACGCGCCAGCCGATCCAGCCTTTGACGTAAGGGGAACGATGCAGGTTTTGCTCCTGGACCAGGATTACTCCGAGTGCGCCGTCCGGTCCGATGTCCCACCACAGTGCTCGCCATCCGGCTTGGGCATCCTTGGAGGAGAGGCTCCATACGGTGGACAGTTGGCGAGTGGTCATGGGCATGCACCTCAGGGACTCCGGGCCCCGACGGCACCCGAAGAGAGCGACGTTACCCGGGCGGGTCAGCGGCGCCAACCTCGGGAGCTTCGCACGAGAGGAACCCGCCCGGACGATGTGAGTGGTCAGCGCGAGCCGCCCGCGGGGTGGGCCGGTCCAGGAGGCGAAGCCGGAAGGACCCAGGGTGGGGGAGCGGTCCGGGCCTCCAAACGGGCCGAAGGCCCGGACCCCGTGAAACGGGATCACCTCAGCCCGCGTAGCGGGCCGTTCGGGCGAAGCCCGAACCAGTCCGAAGCGAAGCGCAGGCCTTCGGCCCGAAGGGCCGGCCCGGCCCCTCGTTCGACCCCTTGGATGTCGGCCCCGCGTCGTTGAGAGCGCCTCCCGGGCATGTCTCTCCTAAGCACGCGTGGCGTGGGAACCCGCCTCCGGTGGATCATGGTTGGTTCCGGGTGCTTGATGATGGGGTTAGGCACCCGTGGTGGCTGCTGGTTTTGTGGTTGGGGTGTGTTGTGGGGGATTGGATCGAGCTGTGGGTGCGGAAGACCGCGTTCTGGTGGCTGGTGGTTGCCGTCTGTGGGTTTTCGGTGCTTGAGGATGGGTGGGTGCCGTTCCGGGTTTTCTCGGCTCTCGTCGGCGTCTGTGCTGTCGTGGAGGTTGCTCGAACCACGTTGAAGGTGGTGCGTGATTCGCGGCCGGCGAAGGAGCGTCTGGAGCAGCACATCGAGGAGTCGCCTGCTCCGTAGCCGGTCGCCCTCGGCGTGGGCGGATTGTTCGGCACCCGGACGGTGGTGTTCTTCGTTGCCGCGGCGCAGCCTGGGGTGATGCGGATCTTTGATGCCGTCGGTGGTCCAGTCCCGGATGCGGAACAGGCCGGGGCGGGGCACCGATTCGGGGAGGGTGCGGGAGGTGGAGGGGCCGTCCCACAGTTTGCCGCCCCCGGTGCAGGCCTCGGCGCAGACCACGCGCAGCCAGTGCGGGCCGGCGGCCGAGGAAAGGGTTCGGCCCTGGTACCCCCACACCCGGTGGCCGGTGGCGCGCAGGCCGAACCGGTCGGCGGCGTGCCGCTGGGCGGCCAGCATCCGGTCGACGACGGCGGGTGCGGGGGCGTCGAACATGGCGGTTCCTACCTCGGCTGGGAGACGGCGGCCGCGTCCTTGGATACCAGCTAGGTCGCGAGTGCCGCGACCTGTTCGACGGTGAGGCCAAAGCGCTCGGCCAGGACCCCGAAGGGTGAAGGGCAGCAGTAGACGCGGACCCGATCAGCACCGGGCTCCGGGCTTAGGGGGTGTCTTCAAAGGGTCCTGAGGGGGCATCATGTCGGCATGGTGCGTCGTCATGAGCTCACGGATGCCGAGTGGGAAGTGCTGTCGCAAGCGTTATCAGGGCGGCCCCGGTTGGATGATCGGGTGGTGTTGAACGGCATTGTGTGGAAGCTGCGGACAGGCACGGCTTGGCGTGACGTGCCTGCGAGATACGGGCCCTGGCAGACCCTCTACACGCGTTTCCGCAGGTGGGCCCTGGATGGAACGTTCACGAGAATGTTGGCGGCGGTCCAGGTGGAGGCCGATACGGCCGGTGACATCGACTGGCTGGTGTCGGTCGACTCCACCGTCGCCCGGGCCCATCAACATGCCGCCGGCGCCCGTAAAAAGGGGCAGGGGCGGGGGACGAAGTACACGATCACGCCCTCGGACGGTCCAGAGGCGGACTGACGACCAAAATCCACCTGGTCTGCGACGGACGCGGCCGGCCCCTCGGCTTCGTCCTCACGGGCGGCAACGCGGCCGACTGCACCCACTTCGAGCAGGTGATGGACGCGATCAAGGTCATCCGACTCGGACCCGGCAGGCCTCGGACCCGCCCGGACCACATCCTGGGCGACAAGGGCTACAGCTCCCGCAAGATACGCGCCTACCTGCGCAAACGCGGGATCGGACACACCATCCCCGAACGCCGCGACCAGCGCGCCAACCGACGACGCAAAGGCCGAACCGGCGGCCGCCCCTGCGGTTTCGACAAGCAGCTCTACAAGAAGCGCAACGTCGTCGAGCGCTGCTTCAACCGCTTGAAACAGTGGCGCGGCATCGCCACTCGCTACGACAAAACCCGCGAGTCATACGAAGCCGCGGTCACCATCGCCTCCCTGTTCCTCTGGCTCAACCCTCTTTGACGACACCCCCTAGGTGTATTGATCACGAGCGTTGTTGACACTCGGCGGGTCTTGAACATGGCGAAGACCTCCGGTGTGGTGGGAGCTGTCTAGGAACCCATTGCGCAACGGAGGTCTTCGTGTCCCACCGTAATGCCCGGCTGACCGTCCTCGGAAGGCAACTGCTGGTCGAACGTGTCCGCTCGGGCCGGCCGGTCGCCCACGTGGCCGCCGAGATGGGCATATCGCGGGCCACCGCCCACAAATGGATGCGCCGGTGGCGGGCAGAAGGCGAGGCCGGGCTCCACGACCGCTCCAGCCGGCCCCGCACCACTCCGCACCGAACCCCCGCCGCCGTCGAGGCCAAGGTCTGTGACCTGCGGCGGGCACGCAAGCTCGGCCCCGCCCGGATCGGCCCGATCCGGGGCCTGCCCGCCTCGACCGTCCACCGGATCCTGACCCGCCACGGCCTGCACCGCCTCGCCTGGATCGACCGCCCCACCGGCACCGTGATCCGCCGCTACGAACGCGACCACCCGGGCGAACTCATCCACGTGGACGTGAAGAAACTCGGCCGGATCCCCGACGGCGGCGGCCACAAGGTTCTGGGCCGCCAGGCCGGCCGGGCCACCCGCAGCCGGATGGGCTTCGACTACATCCACTCCGCGGTCGACGACCACTCCCGCCTCGCCTACAGCGAGATCCACGACAACGAGAAAGTCGCGACCTGCGCGGGCTTCCTGGCCCGCGCGGCCGCGTTCTTCCACACCCAGGGCATCACCCGCATCGAACGAGTCCTCACGGACAACGCGTGGGCCTACCGCAAGGGCCTGGCCTGGAAGAACGTCCTGGGCGACCTCGGCGCCACCGGCAAACTCACCCGCGCCTACCGGCCCCAGACCAACGGCAAGGTCGAACGCTTCAACCGAACCCTGCTCGACGAGTGGGCCTACCTGCGGCCCTACACCTCGAATGATGAACGGACAGCGGCGCTGACAGACTTCCTCCACACCTACAACCATCACCGCTGCCACACCGCACTCGACGGCAACCCACCCATCAGCCGTGTGAACAACCCTGCGGGTCAATACACCTAGCGCCGGTACACCCTCAGCTGGGAGACCTCGTACGACATCTCGGTGGCCGAGGGATCGGGTGCCGGGTGGTACCTGCCGGCGCACACCGACAGGTTGACGATCAGGTACGCGCGCCAGGTGCGGCCCACCCCCCTGCCGTCGCTGAAGACGCGTGCGCCGTTGACCCACCAGATGACCGAGTTGCGACCGAACTCGACCTTCAGGTCCACCCAGCCGCCGGGCCGCACGGACGGGTCGCGGTGGTACCGGTGGCCCTCCCGGACGTGGTTGGAGAGCTCCAGCAGATCAGGGTTGTCGGGGTGGTACTCGAAGACGTCGATCTCCTGGCCGCCGTCCCGCCAGGTCCAGATCGCGGGCCACGCCCCCCGCTCGACGGGCAGTTTCACGCGGGCTTCCAACACGTCGCCCGTGCGCACCATGAAGCCCTCGTCGCTGCCCTCGGTGGTGAGCAGGCCGCTGTCCCAGTTCCCGTCGGGGCGCAGGGTCGCCCGGAAGACGCCGGTGCGGCTGTAGGACGGGTCGGCCGTCAGGTGGTCGAGCTTGTTGTCGCGCGGGTTGACGGGGCCGCCGCCGGGATACGCCCACGAGCGTCCGGCGATCCATTGGGTGGGGGAGGCGAAGTCGGCGGTGAAGGCGGGGGCGCGACGCGGCGCGAGGACCGCCGCTGCGCCGCCGCCCCCCTTGGGAGTGAGGCGGCGCGTGAGGCGCCGCAGCCATCCGGGTGTGTCCGTGTCCATGGACCAGTTCTGCCCACGGCGAGTGGAATCCATCCTCCGTTTCTCACGGAAAGTGATGGCGTGAACGCTTTGGGCTACCACTCCGGTGGGATCGTTGTCCGGCGCGGGGAGGTGCGCGAGGATGTGCCGGTGTCCGACGTGAAGCGCGAACTCGACCGACTGATGCTGACGTTCCTCGGTGCGTTCACCAACACCGGAGGCCGACGCCCGAGGTTGGAGGCGGTCCGGGAGGTGTTCATCCCCCAGGGGATGATCATCAAGAACGTCGGGGGCGAACCCGTCGTCTACGACCTCGACGGGTTCATCGAACCCCGGGAGAGGATCCTGACCGACGGCACCCTCACCGAGTTCCGTGAATGGGAGGTCGCCGAACGCACGGAGATCTTCCAGTCGGTGGCGCACCGGTTCAGCGAGTACCGCAAGTCCGGCTTCCTCGAAGGCGAGCGGTACGAGGGCGCGGGCCGCAAGACGACCCAGTTCGTCCGGACACCCGCCGGCTGGAGGATGAGCTCGATGGCCTGGGACGACTTCCCGACCGACCCGGCCTGAGCGACCCACGACAAGATCGCCGGCGTGGCCCGTGCCGGATGCCGCCTCGCCGCGATTTCCGCCCGTCGGCCCGGAGAACCCGGCCTAGGGGCCCTGACCCATCCCTCGTCGAGGTGGATCGTCCGGATGTCTCCCACTGCCCGGTGCAGTTCGACCAGGGCCGCAACGTCCGCGATGGCTGCCGGTGCGTCGGACAGTCGCAAGGGGAAGTCCGGGACACCGTTGCGGGTGTAGGTCGGAAGCTCGCCATCGCAGTCGAAGCCGTGGAGCGGCGCGGCACCGTCGTCGAACCACGCAGGGCGGTTCTCCTCGACCCAGGCAGCCGCGGCGTCGACGCGATCCACGTGCGTGAGCAAGTGTTCCGGGGCAGGCCCACAGCCCAACCGCACGAGGAAGCCGTGAGCATCCACGGCCCACCAATCCCATACGCGTCCAGGTCGAGGGTGCCGCAGGATCGTTGCCACGCCGTCACCTCATCCAGGCCGTGCGGGACCGGTGATGATCTCGGGAAACGGACCGGCTGACCCGTGGCGGGTGCGCCCGCGGGTCGAGTGCGTTCGTGGCCGGGCCGGGTGGACAGGTGCGGACAGGACTGGACAGTCGTCGGCGGCGCCGGGCATGGAAAGTGGACACCGCCCGACACGAGGCTGTGCGTCATGAACCTTGGACGCACGAACGGCGAGGCCGCCGCCGCACCCCGACGGGGAGCCGCGCTCGCGGCGCTGGCCGCCGCGCAGTTCACCGTGATGCTGGCGACCTCGATCGTGAACGTGGCGCTGCCGCAGATCCGGTCGGGGGTGGGGCTGTCGGACGGCGGCACCACCTGGGTGGTCAACGCCTACAGCCTGGCGTTCGGTGCGCTGCTCCTGGCCGGAGGCCGGGCGGGGGACCTGCTCGGTCGCCGCCGGCTGCTGATCGCCGGCCTCACGGTGTTCGCGGGGGCCTCGCTGACGGCGGGGCTCGCCGACTCCCCGGGCCTGCTCGTCGTCGCCCGGGTCGTGCAGGGCGCCGGCGCCGCCGCCATCGCTCCCGCCGCGCTGGCCCTGACGATGGACCTGTTCCCGTCCGGCCCCGGACGGGGCAGGGCACTGGGGGTGTGGGGCGCGGTCTCCGGCGCCGGGGGAGCGAGCGGAGTCCTGCTGGGCGGGCTGCTCACCCAGGCATGGGGCTGGCCCTGGGTCTTCCACGCCGTCGCGCTCGGCACCCTCCTGGTCCTCGTCGCCGTGGTGGCGCTCGTGCCCCGGTCGGCCGACCGGGCACCCGGACGGTTCGACCTGCTGGGGACGGCGTCCGTCACCCTCGCCCTGACCTGCCTCGTCTGGGCCCTGACCAGCGCACGGGGCTCGGGCTGGACGGACCCCGGGGTACTGGCAGCCCTCCTGGGCGCCTTCGTGCTGCTCGTGTTCTTCGTCATGGTCGAGCGCCGCCGGCCGGACGCGCTGATCCCGCCCCGGATGTTCACCACGGGCCGCATAGCCGCCGGCAACGCTCTGATGGCGCTGCTGGGATCCGTATGGATCGCCCTGTTCTTCTTCCTGCCGCTCTACCAGCAACAGGTCCTCGGCATGAGCCCCCTGGCCACCGGGGCGGGACAACTCCCCCTCGCGGCGGCCAACATGCTCGGGGCGGTCCTGGCCCCCCGGCTCTCCGGTCGGATCGGCGTCACGGCGACCCTGACCGGCGGCCTGCTCGTCGAGGCCACGGGCCTGTTGTGGCTGTCCCGGATGAGCGCGGACGGGAGTTACCTCCTCGACGTCCTCGGTCCGAGCGTTCTGGTCGGCCTCGGCCTGAGCATCGGCTTCGTCCAGCTGACCGCGCTCGCCGTGGACGGCGTGCCCCGGCAGGACGCGGGCCTGGCCGGTGGGCTGGTGAACACCACCCGTCAGGTCGGCGGTGTGATAGGACTCGCGGCCCTCGCCACCCTGGCGGGATCCGTCACCGCCCACGCCGGCGCCCACCAGCCCCCGCTGGAGGCCCTCACCGCGGGCTACCGGGCGGCGTTCGCGGTCTCCGCCGCGATCCTGGCCGCCACCGCGCTCCTCGCCCTGCCGCTCACCCGCCCTGCCCGCCGTCCGGGAGCCGCCCTCCCGGCGTCCACGCCGCCGACCGGGGCACCGTCCGAGCCGCCCGTCCCGGAGGGGCGGGCCGGCGACCGGACGCCCGCAGGCCGACCCGGGACCGCCTGAACGGGGGGGCAGGACCCGAAACCGCGCGACCCGAAACCTTACGACCCGGCCCGACCCGACCCGGCCCGACCCGACCCGGCCCGACCCGTACCGACCCGACCCGTACCGACCCGATCCGTACCGACCCGATCCGTACCGAGCACCGACAAGGACACGCATGCACACCACCGTCGATACGACCGCCCCCGTCGTCGTCAGCCTCACGACGTCGATCGAAGCCGCTCCCGCCACCGTGTGGGAGCTGCACACCGACGTCGACAACTGGCCCGTCTGGAACACCGGCGTCGACCGGGCCCGGCTCGACGGCCCGTTGGCCGTCGGAACCGAGTTCGCCTGGCTCACCCACGGGCTGGACATCACCTCCACGATCCACGAACTCGTACCGGGACGGCGCATCGTCTGGGGCGGGACCGTCCAGGGCATCGTCGGCATCCACGTATGGACGTTCGAGCCGTCCGGTACCGGGGTCGTCGTCCGCACCGAGGAGTCCTGGAGCGGCGACCCCGTCGACGCCGCGGTCGACGAACTCGCCACCGCCCTGAGGACGTCCCTGCAGGACTGGCTCGACTGCCTCAAGGCGCGCGCCGAGCAGCCCGCTTGAGACCAACGCCGGCCACAGCCACAGCCACAGCAACGACAACTGCCACCATCGGCGCCGACGAGACACGAGGACCCGAAATGACCACCGCGCCCTACCTGACCGGCCACTACACCCCCGTCACCGACGAGGTGTCCGCCACCGGACTCACCGTCGAAGGCACCCTGCCCCCCGAACTGACCGGCCGGCTGATCCGCAACAGCCACAACCCCAAGCCCGGTGTCACCCCCAGCCACTGGTTCAAGGGCAGCGGCATGGTCCACGGGATCCGCCTGCGCGACGGTCGCGCCGAGTGGTACCGCAACCGTTGGGTCCACACCCCCGCCCTCGACGGCGCCCCCTACATGACCGCCACGGGCCCCGACCTCACCGCCAGCACCGCCGGCACCCACGTCATCGAACACGCCGGACGCCTCCTCGCCCTCTGCGAGGCCAACCTCCCCTTCGAGCTCACCCCCGACCTCGACACCGTCGGCGCCTACGACTTCAACGGCACCCTGCGCACCGCCATGACCGCCCACCCCAAGGAGGACCCGCGCACCGGCGAGCTCCACTTCTTCGGCTCGTCACCGTTCCCGCCCTTCCTGACCTACCACGTCGCCGACGCCAAGGGCGCGATCATCCGGACCGCCGAGATACCGGGAGCGACCGCCTCCCTCAAGCACGACTTCGCGATCACCCGGCACCACGTCGTCTTCGTCGAGGGCAACGTCACCTTCGACCCGGCGGAGCACTCCGGCATCCCCTACGGCTGGAGCGACGACCAGCCCGCCCGCATCGGCGTGATGCCCCGCGGCGAGGACGGCGCCCGGCACATCCGTTGGTTCTCCATAGAGCCGGGCAACATGCTGCACGTCGGCAACGCCTACGAGGACGACCAGGGCAACATCGTCCTGGAAGGCCCCACCGTCGACCGCGAGGGCTTCCGGCTCTCCTGGAACTGGTGGGTCGGCGCGCCCGGTCGCGGGACCGAGCCCAACACCCGCTCCTACACCCGCCGCTGGGTGATCGACATGAAGGCCGGTACCGTCGACGAACAGATCATCGACGACCTCGCGGTGGAGTTCCCGACCCTCAACGAGAACTTCCTGGGCGCCGAACACCGCTACCAGTACGCCGTGTCATTCCCCGACCACGAGGGCTACGGCGGCTACGGGGTCGTCAAGTACGACCGCACCACGGGAGCCCGTCGCATCCACCGGATCGGCGACGCCCGGATGCCCAGCGAGGCCGTGTTCGTGCCCGCCGCCGGTGCCACCCTCGAGGACGACGGCTACCTCCTCACCGTGGTGTCCGACCTCAAGCAGGACGCCTCCCAGCTGCTGGTCCTGGACGCCTCCGGCCTCGACCGGATCGCCACCGTCCACCTGCCGCGCCGCGTCACCGCCGGCATCCACGGCTCCTGGATCCCCGACGCCGACCTCGACCTCGCGGGCGCCTGACGCACCGCACCGCCCCGGGGCGCGGCGTGGACCGCGTCCCCGGCAGGACCGCCCGTACGACGGCGCCGGACCGATGGTCCGGCGCCGTCCGTCCGTGCGGCGTCCCACCACCCCGCCGATCCCGATGGAGGTCCCACCATGTCCGGCCCCGCAACCGCCCCGCCGCCCGTCGCCCACGTCCGCCCCCCGTCCCCGCAGGCGGACCACGCCACCGCCCGGAACGGGGCCGACCCCGCGCGGGGTGCGCGCGAGGTCGACAACCGCGCCGCCTATCTCGCCTTCGGCCTCGCCTACGTGCTCGGGCACGGCGCCGCCGCGCTCACCGAGGGCTCCGCACCCCTGCTGGGGCTGCCCGGTTGGCTGCCCCCGACGCTCCTCTGGAGCGGGCTCGTGGCCGGCATCGTCCTCGCCACGATCGCCGCCGCGCGGGCCCAACAGGGCGCCGCCGCGGAGGTCCTCTCCGGCAGGCTGCTCGGCACGGCCTGGATCGCCGCCTTCACCGTCCTGTTCCTCGCCATCACCGGGCTCACGTCGCTCGTCGACGAACCGCAGCTCCAATCCGTGCTGTGGCCCGCCGGCTCCGGGCTGGTCGTCGGTCTGCTCTACCTCGCCGAAGGCGCCGTGCGCCGCAACGTGTTGCACTACGGCCTCGGCCTGTGGCTCGCCCTGATCTCCACCGCGGCGCTCCCGCTCGCGACCCCGGGCCTCTACTGGGTGCTCGCCGTCGGGGGAGGCGGCGCCTACGTCATCGCCGCGGCCCTCGAACACCGGCGCCTCGCCGCCACCGCCTGAGACCCCCCGCCCGTCACGGCCGCAGTCCGGCCCGCCTCAGTGCCACCTCGGCCAGCTCGCCGATGACCTGTCGGTCCCCCCGGCGCCAGGCGTCGGCGAGGCCGCCCTCGGGTGCGCGGAGCGCGGCGAGGTCGCGGGCAGGCCCGGTGAGGGCACGCAGGGCGAGCAGGTCGGTGCCTCCGGGCGCGTCGAGGAGACGCCGTACGGCGTTGCCGCGCAGGATCCAGCGCAGGCGGGCGGGCAGCCACAACAACAGGACGACGGCGACGGGCACGACGATCAGGGCGGCCGTGGTCAGGGTGGCCACCTGGCCGACGGCGTCCTGCATCGACTGTCCCGCGTCGGCGAGCCCGGTACTGGCGTCGGCCGCGGACCGGAGCGGCTTGCGCAGGAGTCCGCCGACGAGCGGCACGTCCGAGGCGGCGTCGCCGGCCTTGCCGAGTTCGGTGGCGAGGCCGGTACCCGAGCTCTCGACCCTCCGACCCGGCTCGGCCAGCTTCATGATGGCGTCGTGGACGGCCAGGGCGAACCACACCGCGGCGGCCACCAGGGCCACGGCGATGACGTCCGCGACCACCTGGCGGCTCCGACGGGCTGGGGTCTGTGCGTAGAGGCGCATCGGCGGGCTCCGAGTCAGGACGTCGAGGAGGACCGGACCGGCCGTCGAGGCCCGGCCGGTCCGTCGACCGTACGCCGGACCCGTCCCTTCCGGTGCGCTCCGCGAACGAACGTCCCCGACGCGGCGCCGCCGCGCCGCTCCCGGTACCGGCCGCGCGGTCGCTCGCCCCCCGTGAACGGGCGACCGCGCGGCCGGAGCATCAGTACCAGCCGGTACAGCGCGTGGTGCCGGTGGTGTCGTTCCAGGCGCAGGCCCGCATCACGTAGCCCGCGTCGTCGTAGGCGGGGGTGTGCGTGTCGGTACCGGAGTTGACCGTGGTCATGCCCATCGGGCCGGTCCAGGTGCCGCCTCCGTTCGAGGAACGGTCCACCCACACCTTGTCGCCGGGGTCGGCGTTGTGGATCCGGCCCCAGGCGCAGCGGCTGGAGGTGCTGTAGCGCAGCTCGATCCGGATGGAGTCGACGCTGCCCGTCCTCTTCGTGACCGCGTTCGACGTCGAGCAGGCCATCGCCGAGGCCCCGCCCGTCGCCGGGGCGGGCGCGGCCTGGGCCGCCGTCCCCGTGAGCCCGAGGCCCGCCACCATGGCGACGCCCGCAGTCAGGACGCCCACCCTCTGCTTGATCCGCATGTGATCCCCCTGTGATCGACCGGGAAGTGATCCGCACACCGGGCGGCGTGCGTTCGGACCTCTGTACGGTCTCCCGGATGCCGGTTCAGGGCGTCAACCTCGAAGTTGACTCCCGCGGTAAACCCCTGCGTCAGTACCGCGCCCCGGCGCGGTCCACCCCTGGTATGACGACCGCGTCCGACACCGCCGCGTAAAGTGCGCCGATGCGCTTCAGGCTCCGGCCGGCGGACCGGCTCCGCTCCGTCGATCCGCGGTTGGCCGACGCCGCGTTGGCCCTGGGCGTGACCGCCGCCGCGGCCGTCGCCGGTCGGCAGTACCACCCGCCCGGGTGGCCGCCCTTCGACACCACCGCCTACCTGCTGACCGCCTGGGTCGCACTGCCGCTCGCCGCCCGCAGGTCCGCGCCGGTGTTCGCGCTGGTCGCCTCCTGCCTCGGCTACGCCTGCTACCTCGCGGCCGGCTACCAGCCCTCCCTGAACTTCTGGGCCCCGGCAGTCGCCCTGTACGGGGTCGCCGCCCGGCGACCGCCCCGCACGGCCGCGGCCGGCGCCGCGCTGTGCGCGGCCGTCGTCTTCTGCAGCGGGTTGGCGGCCCCCGAAATCGGCCTGGTCATCACGGTGGTGCAGGCCCTGGGCGTTCCGGCCGTGGTGTGGATGTTCGGCAACGGCGCCCGCGTCCTCGACGAACGCAACGGTCAACTGGCCGCACTCACCGCCCGCTTGCACCGGGAACAGGAGTGGCGCGAGCGTCAGGCGGTCTCCGAGGAGCAGCGGCGCATCGCCCGCGAGCTGCACGACGTCGTCGCGCACCACATGGCGGTGATCAACGTCCAGGCGGGAATGGCCGGTTACGTCTTCCCCACCGCGCCGGAGAAGGCCCGCGCGGCCCTGGGGACGATATCCGAGACCAGCCAGGAGGCCCTGCGCGAACTGCGCCGCATCCTGACCCTGTTGCGCTCCGCCGCGGACGTGGAGGACGGCGAGGCGGGCAGTGCCCCGTACGCCCCGATCCCCGGGCTGGCCGGTCTGCGGGAGGTGGCCGAACGGGTGCGGGCCGCGGGCGTCGCCGTCGACCTGCGGAGCGAGGGGGAGTCCGGGCCGCTGCCGCCCGGCGTGGAACTGTGCGCGTACCGGGTGGTGCAGGAGGCACTGACCAACGTGATCAAGCACGCGCGCCACGCGGCCGTCGTGGTCCTCGTCTCCCACCGGCCCCACGGACTGCTGGTGACGATCACCGACGACGGTGCGGGCGGTCCCGATGACCGTCCGGATCCGGCCAACGTTGCCCCAGGGTCCGGGCACGGCTTGATCGGCATGCGGGAACGGGCCAAGCTCTACGGCGGAACGGTCGAAGCCGGTCCACGAACCGAGGGGGGATTTCGCGTGCGCCTCACCCTCCCGGTCCCGGCCGGGCCCTACCCCGGACCGCGGAACCGGCCACCGGCATGATCCGGACCCTCGTGGTCGACGACCAGATCCTGATCCGCGCGGGTCTCGTGGCACTGCTCCAGGCGGCGCCCGGCATCGAGGTGGTCGGCGAGGCCGAGGACGGCGAGGGCGCGGTCGAGGTCGCCGCCCGCACCCGGCCGGACGTCATCCTGATGGACATCCGCATGCCCGGCCTGGACGGCACCGCGGCGACCGAACGGATCCTCGCCCAGGCGGTGGACCCCCTGCCCCGGGTGCTGGTCCTGACCACCTTCGACCTCGACGAGTACGTGTACGCCGCCCTGCGCGCCGGCGCCGCCGGCTTCCTCCTCAAGGACACCGGGCCGGAGCGGCTGATCGAGGCGGTCTCGGCCGTGGCCCGGGGCGACATGCTCTTCGCGCCCAGCGTCACCCGCCGCCTCATCGAGTCCTACGTGAACCGCGCCGACGCGGTGCCGGACACCCCGGCCGGCCTGGACGTCCTCACGGCCCGCGAGCGGGAGGTGTTGCGCCTGGCCGCCAAGGGCCTGTCCAACACCGAGATCGCCGGCCGGCTCCACATCGGCGAGGCCACGGTCAAGACCCACCTCAACCGGACCATGACCAAACTCGACCTGGACAGCCGCGCCCAGGCCGTGGTCGTGGCGTACGAGACGGGCCTGGTCGTCCCGGGAGCCCCGTAGGGGACCCGGAGGGGTCAGGCGCCGGCGGACCGGGCGCGGCCGCCGTCGTTGCACAGGGCCCAGATGATGAAGCCGCTGATGGCGATGGAGATGACGGCCCAGATCGGCGTGTAGGGCAGCCACATGAAGTTGAGGACGATGCTGACGGCCGCGAGCACCACGCCCGTGGCCCTGGCCCACAGCGCGCCCTTGAGGAGTCCGGCGCCGACGACGGCGAGGACGATGCCGAGGACCAGGTGGATCCAACCCCAGGCCGCCACGTCGAACTTGAAGACGTAGTCACCCACCTGTGAGTAGACGTCGTTGCGGGCGATGCCGGTGATGCCCTTGATCACGCCGAGGACGCCCTCGATCAGGAGGAGGACACCGGCGAACATGGTTCCGCTCGCTGCCCACGCGCTCCGACTGTCGAACACGTCCCGGTCCCGGTGGGCGCCGGTGGGGGAGGTGGAAGGCGATTGCTGTGCCACGAGAGGCTCCTTCATGGGGCTGTGCGCCCGAAGGGGACGCAGGTCCAGCCTCCAAGGAGCGCCGTGCCCCTGACACCCGGACGCGTCCGTTCGGGTGACGGGTCGTCGCCGTCGCCGGAGCTCCGTCTCACTCCCTGAGTACGGGATGGCACGCATTGACATTTTGTTTAAGCTGAGCGCCGCTCGTCGTCACGTCCCCAGGAGTCCACCCATGTCCACGCCCCCGCAGCCCGGTTACGGCGCACCCCAGCAGCCTCACGGCCAGGAGCCCTACGGTCAGCAGCCCTATGGTCAGCAGTTCCCGCCGCCGCCCAAGCAGGGCATGAGCACCGGCAAGAAGATCGCCCTCGGCTGCGGCATCCCCACCGCGCTGGGTCTGCTCCTCCTCGGCGGCTGCGCCGTACTGGTGGGCGAGGCGGCGAACGAGGTGGGCAAGGAGTTGGAGAAGAACTACGACAGCGCCTCGGTCGCCCCCGACGCCCAGGGAAAGCCCGGCGACAGCTCGAAGCCCGGCAAGGACCCGGACATCACCCAGGACGTGAAGGTCACCGCCTGCAAGGTGGAGAAGGGTGACTTCGACCTGAAGGAACTCGTCGTCGCCGTCGACTACGTCAACAGCGGTGACCGCCGGTTCACCTACCTGGTCGAGGGCGAGATCCTCGTCAACGGCCAGAAGAAGGCCGACCTGACCTCGCTCGGTCAGAACCTGGCGCCGGGCCAGAAGTACACCGACGACAAGGCCGGCGCGCTCGGCTACGAGATCGCCCAGTCCGCCAAGGCGGGCGACAAGATCGAGTGCAAGATCCTCAAGGTGTCCCGCAACTCCTACTGAGCACCGACGCCCGACGTCGACCGCCGACCGCCCGGCGCCGACCGCCGAGCGTGCAGTTCCCCCGAACTCCCCCTTCGAGGCCCCCGCCGACCTGTCGGCGGGGGCCTCGTCGTCGTGAGCCGTGTCTCACCCGGGCTCCGGCGCTTGTATGTGCAACGAGTTGCATAGAAGGATTCGGGGCATGGCCCTTGAGCACGCGATCCTCGTCTCCCTGCTGGAGCAGCCGGGCTCCGGCTACGAGCTGGCCCGCCGTTTCGACCGGTCCATCGGATACTTCTGGACCGCGACGCACCAGCAGATCTACCGGGTGCTCAAGCGCATGGAGGCCGACGGATGGATCGACGTCCGCGAGGTGCCCCAGCAGGGCCGTCCGGACAAGAAGGAGCACTCCGTCGCCGAGGCCGGCCGGGCCGCCCTCTCCGCCTGGCTCTGCGAACCGATCCAGCCCGACAGCGTCCGGCACGAACTCGCCGTGAAGATCCGCGGGGCCGCCTTCGACGACGACCCCGCCGCCCTGATCCGCGAGGTCGAACGGCACCACCTCGCGCACGCCGACCGGCTCACGCACTACCTCGCCGGTGAACGACGCGACTTCACCGGCCCGGACGCCCCCGCCGGATCCGACGCGGGCCGCGAGCTCCAGCACGTGGTGCTCCGCGGCGGCATCGCCTACGAGCGGATGCAGCTCGCCTGGCTGGAGGACGTACTGGCCACGCTCCACCGGCTCGCCGAGCGCTGAACCCGCCCGGCCCCGGGGGCCGCCGGGACCGGCCGGTGGCCCGGCCCCGACACCATCACCGACCCGAAAGGCGCACACCGATGACCGACCCGCTGCTGTTCAACCCGCGCACCTACGACCCCGCGCACTTCGACCCCGAGACCCGTCGGCTGCTGCGCGCCACCGTCGACTGGTTCGAGGACCGCGGCAAGCGCCGGCTGATCGAGGACTACCGCACCCGTGCCTGGCTGGGCGACTTCCTCGCCTTCTCCGCGAAGGAGGGCCTCTTCGCGACCTTCCTGACGCCGGCCTCCGCCGCCGGCCCGCAGGAGTCCGACAAGCGCTGGGACACCGCGCGCATCGCCGCCCTCAACGAGATCTTCGGCTTCTACGGCCTGGACTACTGGTACGCGTGGCAGGTCACCATCCTCGGTCTCGGCCCGGTCTGGCAGAGCGAGAACGCGGCGGCCCACGGGCGCGCCGCCGAACTCCTCTCCGAGGGCGAGGTGTTCGCCTTCGGCCTGTCGGAGAAGACCCACGGCGCCGACATCTACTCGACGGACATGCTGCTGACACCGGAGGGCGACGGGGGCTTCCGGGCCACCGGGTCCAAGTACTACATCGGCAACGGCAACGCCGCCGGTCTCGTCTCCGTGTTCGGCCGCCGCACCGACGTGGAGGGCCCCGACGGCTACGTGTTCTTCGCCGCCGACAGCCGCCACCCGGCGTACCGGCTCGTGAAGAACGTCGTCGACTCCTCGAAGTACGTCAGCGAGTTCCGCCTGGAGGACTACCCGGTCACCGCCGCCGACGTCCTGCACACCGGCCGCGCCGCCTTCGACGCCGCCCTGAACACCGTCAACGTCGGCAAGTTCAACCTCTGCACGGCTTCCATCGGCATCTGCGAGCACGCGATGTACGAGGCCGTCACCCACGCGCAGAACCGCGTCCTCTACGGCCGTCCCGTCACCGCCTTCCCGCACGTGCGCAGGGAGCTGGCCGACGCCTACGTCCGCCTCGTCGGCATGAAGCTGTTCAGTGACCGCGCCGTCGACTACTTCCGCTCCGCCGGCCCCGACGACCGCCGCTACCTGCTCTTCAACCCGATGACGAAGATGAAGGTGACCACGGAGGGCGAGAAGGTCATCGACCTGATGTGGGACGTCATCGCGGCCAAGGGCTTCGAGAAGGACACCTACTTCGCGCAGGCCGCCGTCGAGATCCGCGGCCTGCCGAAGCTGGAGGGCACGGTCCACGTCAACCTCGCCCTGATCCTGAAGTTCATGCGCAACCACCTGTTGGAGCCGGTCGAGTACGCGCCCGTCCCGACCCGCCTCGACGCGGCCGACGACGAGTTCCTCTTCCGCCAGGGGCCGGCCCGGGGCCTCGGCTCCGTGCGCTTCCACGACTGGCGTCCCGCCTTCGAGGCGTACGCGGCCCTGCCGAACGTCGCCCGCTTCCGCGAGCAGGCCGACGCGCTGTGCGCGTTCGTGACGACCGCCGCGCCCGACGAGGCGCAGAGCCGGGACCTCGACCTCCTCCTGGCCGTCGGCCAGCTGTTCGCCCTGGTCGTCCACGGTCAGCTGATCCTGGAGCAGGCCCGCCTGACGGGGCTGGACGAGGACGTGCTCGACGAGCTGTTCGCCGTACTCGTACGGGACTTCTCCGCGCACGCCGTCGAACTGCACGGGAAGGACTCCGCCACCCCGGAGCAGCAGGCCTGGGCGCTCGACGCGGTCCGCCGCCCCGTCGTGGACGCCGACCGTTCGGCCCGCGTCTGGGCGCGGGTCGAGGCGCTGTCCGGTGCGTACGAGATGAAGCCGTAGCGGGCGGGGTCCGGCCGGGGGCCGGACCCGATCCCGGCCCCGTCGCGCGCGGCGGCGGGGCCGGGGCGGCCGTCAGGCCTGGTCGCCCTCCAGCCCCTCCAGGCTGTCCATGAACGAGCTGACGGAGAACACCGCACGACCGGGACCGGCCGGGCCGTAGCCGGGAGGGGAGCTCAGGCCGAACTCTTCCAGCGTCGCCCGGTAGGTCTCCAGCAGCCGGATGTGGTATTCGAGCGGCGCGCCCAGCGGGTTGGCCTTGCCGAGCGGCGTCGTCGGCTCCGGGCACCAGGTGGTGAAGCGGGGCACGACCCCGTGCGACATGAAGTACCGCAGGCCTTCCTGGGTCGACGCGATGGCCTCGCTGACCTTGGTGAAGCCGAACGGCTCGGCCATCTCGATGCCCGCGACGAAGTTGGGGATCACGTTGCGCGGCCCGAACACCTCCGTGGACTCCAGGATCCGGCGGTGCCATTCGTCGCGGCCGACGTAGCGCTCCTTGCCCGGGCAGTGCAGTTCGAACAGGCGCCGGTCCCACACCTCGAAGTTGGGGTGGTAGATGCGGATGCCGTAGTCGTGGAAGCGCTGCACGTCGTCGCGGGGCAGGGCCTGGGCGACGACCTTGCCGGTCCAGCGGCCGGGGAAGCGCTCCTCGATGGCCTTCGCGTAGTGGCCGTAGAAGTCGGCCTCGTCACGGCCGGCGACCTTGGAGGTGATCGAGCCCCCGGTGAGCGTGTACGCCTTGGACGCGCCGGTCGTGTCGTACCGGTCGATGATCTCCAAGGCCTCCAGCACCTCCTCGACCGGCTTCACACCGGTGTAGGGGCGCCCGGCGGCCTTGTGCTGGCGCCAGTTGTGGTTGATGTCGCAGAACTGGCACTCCTCCTTGGCGCCGAAGTACTGGCACACCCGGAACACCGTCAGGTAGATGAGGTAGCCCCACTGGATGGTCGGCGCGACCTCCATCACGGACTTGCCGTTCGACAGCTTGTGCCGGTAGTACTCCGGCATCGGGGGCAGGCCGACGTCCGCGATCCGCGCGCCGTCCAGGTACAGGCCGAGCGTGCCGTCGTCACCGCCCCGGACCACGTACGGGGAGTCCGGGTTGACCCGTACGGACACGACGGTGCGACGCAGGTCGTACGGCCCGCCGGTGAGGACGATCTCCTCGGGCGGCCGGTTGAGCGCGGCGGCCCCCAGCTCCGGCAGGGTGCGGTGGTCGAAGGAGAAGATGAAGTACGACTTCGGCTTGACGTCGCCGCTGCCCCCGTCGGCGGTGCCGCTGAGCGCGGACTCGTCGAAGGCCATGCCGCCGCGCAACAGGTCTTCCTTGATCACGGCTTCCCGGGGCACGTGGGGGAAACGGCCCATCAGGTCCTCGACCAGTGCGGTGCGACTGGTGCCGTCCGCGCCGTCCGTGCCTTCCGAGTAATGCTTCATTTCCGACTCCTCCAAGGTCGCGCGCCGGGGCGCGCGGGTGTGACGGCGGGCGCGGTGCCCGTCGGCACGGTTCAGTTCGTCCGGACGTCCAGTGCCGGGGCCATCATCGCGAAGGCCCGCGAGGCCACTGCGGCCGGGTCCTCGCCGCCGTTGTCCGTGCCCCCGTTCCCGGCCTCTCCCTCGCCGGAGCTCCAGCGGTGGAGCGCCGTGTCGAAGGCGGTCAGCGCCATGCCGGCGGCCAGCCGCGGGTACAGGTCCGTCTCGACGTCGAGTCCCAGGCGGCGTGCCAGCTCCGCGGCCAGGCCGTCGCGCCACTCGGCCTGCCGCTCCAGGAAGCGGGCGCGCAGGGCCGGGGTGCGCAGGATCAGCCGTACCACCGGCAGTGCCCGGTCGGGGTGGTCGCCGCAGGCGCCCAACGGGACCGAGACCGCGTGCAGCAGGGCCACCGAGGACTGTTCCCGGGGCGGACGGGCCGCCAGCTCCGCGGCGATGCCCGCCCCCATGTCGGCCAGGAACTGGACGACCACGTCCTCCTTGGACGCGAAGTAGCGGAAGAACGTCCGCTTCGAGACACCGGCCGTGGTCGCGATCTCGTCGATGGTGACCACGTCGAACCCCTTCAGCGCGAGCAACCGGAGCGCCGCTTCGGTCAGCTCGTCGGACACGAGCCGGCGTTTGCGCTGGGCCATGGACAGGCCGGGGTGGGTGGTCACCGGCCCATCGTAACCGCATGCCTCGGACGGCACTCGGGCGCGCCCTGCCACCGAGTGCCGGCGGGGGCAGGGGCTGTCACCCGGTCCCCGACCGGAGCGGCACCGGTGAACGGGCCGGCGAACGAGTCGGTGAACGGCCCGGCCGACCGATCCCGGACCGGAGCGGCCTGATGGCCGCCGTCACGGGAGTCGACGGCGGCCCGGGCCCGGCACCACCCGGGTCGCCGCCCGTGGGAGCCGTCGGTGGGTTTCACGGACGGGCGGTTCCCGTTCGCGGCTCCCGCTTGATCCACCGGTTCACCAGGCTTCGCCCACCGGCCCTGACCCCGGTGCCCTTACCGGTGCGCGGGCCGACGCCGGAGCCCTTGCCGGTGTCGACGCGCGTGTCGGGGTCGGTGGCGGGGGCCGTCCCGGCGCCCGCGTCGACCGTCGGGTCCGGCTGCTCCGGGACCGGGCGCGGGGCGCGCTGCCACCAGTGGTGGCGGCGCGGGTGCACGGCGCGGCCCATGCGCCGACCGAGGAAGAGGTAACCGAGCAGGGCGCCCGTGGTGTTGAGGATGACGTCGTCCACGTCGAAGGCCCGCCCCGTGACGAGCGCCCCTTGGATCAGCTCGACGAGCGTCATCACCACGGCCGTCGTCAGCGCGACCCGGAGCAGCCCCCGGGCCTGCGGCAGCAGCACGGGCAGCAGCACCCCGAACGGGACGCCCAGCAGGACGTTGCCGCCGAGCTGCTTCGCGGCGTCCTTGACCGAAGTGCCCTCCAGGTAGGCCTCGATCGACGCACCCGGATGGACGTTGCTGTGCACGAGGGCCGCGGAGGCCGCGGACGGCTCCAGGGTGACGCGGGCCAGGGCGATGCTGAAGAGGACCGTCCCCACGAAGGCGCCCAGCATCGCCAGGACGCGCACCGCGGGATGGGCGGGGGGTCGCCGCGGTTGCGGCGGGACCGACGGCTGTCTGCGCTGCCAGGCCCGGCGACGGGGCTCGGCGGAGTTCTCGGACTCGTGCATGGTCACTCCTCGGGAACCGTTCGGTTGCTGGCGAGCCGTGTACCCCGCCGCGGGGCGTCCACGCGCACCTGCGGTGAGCGGCATGAACATGGCATGGATGACCATGAAATGACGGGGCATCCGGTCCGCATGGAGACCAAAGCGAACGACCCCGCGCCGTCCGCCGGACCGGTGGCGCGGCGGGGACGCAGACGCAGGGCGGTACAGGCCGCCGTGGCCCTGGCGGCCGTCGCCGTCCTGCTCCTGGTCGCCGGGCGGCTCCTCCAGCTGCCCGGCCTCGGCGACCTCTTCGGCACCCGGACGAACGACCGGACCGGGCCTGCCGTACTCACCTCCCTGCGCGACATGAGCCGGTTGGAGGGAGCGGCGGGCGACTACCAGGTCGTGGTGGACCTGGAGCGCGACGCGCCCTTCCTCCCGGACGCGGTCCGCGGGACCCGCACCCTGTACGTCGGCGCCGGCTCCGTCTCCGCCTTCGTGGAACTGGGCGGACTCGACGAGGGGGCCGTCGCCGTCGACGCGGATCGGACCGCCGTGACGCTGAAACTGCCCCACGCCGCGCTCGGGACGCCCGCGTTGGACCCGAACCGCTCGTACGCCGTGTCCAAACAGCGGGGCCTGCTGGACCGGCTCGGCGACCTCTTCTCGGACAACCCGTCCGGCGAGCAGGCAGTCCAGAAGGTGGCGGTCCAGCGGATCGACGAGGCGGCCCGCGCCGGCGGCCTCACCCAACGGGCCGAACGGAACACCACGGCGATCCTGGAGGGCCTGCTGCGCTCGCTCGGCTTCCGGAAGGTGTCCATCTCCTACGCGTGAGCCCCGCCGGCCGGGGCCCGGTCGGGGCTTCGACGGCCCCGACCGACGCCGCGCGGGTCGATCGGCGTGAAGACCCCGAGCCGGTCCTCGACGGCCTGCGCCGCCTCCAGGCACAGGTCCTCCCGGAAGGCCCGCCCCACGATCTGCACGCCGCAGGGCAGCCCGTCCGTGACGCCGGTCGGCACGGCCACCGCGGGGACCCCCACGAAGCTGGTCGCCGTGCACAGCCGCATCCCCGCCGCGACCCGGTCCCGGCCCGCCGCGTCGCGGGACTCCAGGCCCGGCTCGACGGGCGGCTCGGTGAAGGAGGGCCCCAGCACCAGGGGGTGGGCGTCGAGGAACTCCGCCCAGGAGCGCCGGATGTTCATCCAGGTGCCCATCAGTCGCACGAGTTCCTCGGCGTTCGCGGGCGGGGTCCGCTCCATCGCCATCGCGATGTACCGGTCCCCGCCCTCCCCGAGCAGCGGGCGCACCGCCGGCCAGGACGGGGCGAACTCCGTCATGGTGATCCGGCCGTAGGCGTCGAGGGCCTCCTCCAGCCGCGGAACGTCCGCGACCTCCCGGACGTCGTACCCGGCGTCCCGGAGCGCGCCGGCGGCGGTCTCCACGGCGGACCGGACCGCCGGGTGCACGCCGAGCCCGCCGGGATTCGTCACGACGGCCACCGTCACCGGGCCTGGCAGGGGCGCGCCGCGGAGCGGGACCGGTACGGCCCTGGGGTCGCGCGGATCGGTGCCGGCCAGCACCTCGAAGGCCAGCCGCAGGTCGGCCACCCTCCGGGCCAGCGGGCCGTCGGTGACCAGCATCTGCGAGGCCGGTCCGGGGTCGTCGGTGCCCAGGACGCGATGGTCGGCGGGGAACCGTCCGGTGGTCGGCTTCAGCCCCGCCACACCGCAGAACTGCGCCGGAACGCGGATCGAGCCGCCGGAGTCGTTGCCGAGGCCGAGGGCGGCCATCCCCGTGGCGACGGCGACGGCGTCGCCCCCGCTGCTGCCGCCCGGGGTCACGGCGGGGTCCCACGGGTTGACGGTGTCGCCGAACAGCTCGCTGCGGGTGTGCATCCCCGCCAGGATCAGGGTGGGCACGTTGGAGTGCCCGATCGGGATGGCTCCGGCGGCCCGCAGCCGGGCCACGGGCGGGGCGTCGGAGGCCGCCACCAGACCTCGGAACCGGGGCACCCCGAAGGTGGTGGGGATCCCTTTGACCGGGGTGCTCTCCTTGACCGTGAAGGGCACCCCCGCGAGCGGCCCGAGCGCCTCACCGGCGGCCCGCGCGCGGTCCGTGCGCGCCGCGGCGGCGCGGGCCCCGTCGGCGATGAGCCGGGTGACCGCGTTCACCGCGGGGTTGACCGCGGCGATGCGCTCCAGGTGGCTCCCGACGAGCTCCGCGGCCGATACCTCCCCGCTCCGCACCGCCGCCGCCTGCCGGCCGGCCGACATCTTCCACAGGGCGTCACCCATGACCCGTACCCGTCTTCCCGTACTCGTTCCGATGCGATTGCATCGGTACTGTATCCCGCCAACCGATGCGGGCGCATCGAAAAAAGGGCGCGTGGCGCCCCGCGCCCTTCCCGCACGATCCCGGCGCCGTCCCTCACCCGGAGGGCCCACCCTGATGGACCGGCCGGATGGCACGCACCAGTGTGGAGGTGGGGTACCTCCCGCCCCTGCCGGGCCGGGCGGCTTCCACAGCCGAGGAGACTGCCGATGCGCCGCTACCCGCCGATCGCCGAACACGGCCTGATCGGAGACCTCCAGACCTGCGCGCTCGTGTCCTCCGACGGCGTGCTGGACTGGTTCTGCTCGCCGCGCTTCGACTCGCCCAGCATCTTCGCCGGCCTCCTCGACCACGACCGGGGCGGCTACTTCGCGATCACCGCCGATGCCCCCGACGTCACGACCCGCCAGCTCTACCTGGCCGACACCGCGGTCCTCATCACCAGGTTCCTCACCGCCGACGGCGTCGGTGAGGTCATCGACTTCATGCCCGTCACCGGGGACCGCACCGTCACCGACCACCACCAGGTGGTCCGGGTCATGAGGGTGGTGCGCGGCGCCGTGCGCTTCTCCCTGGAGTGCCGCCCCCGCTTCGACTACGGCCGTGCCCCGCACGCCCTGACCCTGGACGGCGCCGGCGCCAGGTTCGAGGGCCCGGACGTCACCGCCCACCTCCAGGCCGTCGGCCCGGTGCCGCTGGAGGCGGAGGGGAGCGACGTGCGCGCGTACGTCACCCTGGCCGCGGGCGAACGCGCCGCCGTCGTCCTGACGGTCGGCGCCGCCGGTGCCGAGGCCCCCGAACCCCCGACCGTGGCGGCCACGACCGAGGCGTTCGCCGCCGTCCACGCCTTCTGGCACGACTGGATCGGCCGGTGCACCTACCGCGGCCGCTGGCAGCAGATCGTCAACCGCTCCGCCATCACCCTCAAACTCCTCACCTACGCCCCCACCGGAGCACCCATCGCGGCCGCCACCATGGGCCTGCCCGAGCAGGAGGGCGGCGAGCGCAACTGGGACTACCGCTACACCTGGGTCCGCGACGCCTCCCTTTCGGTGCGGGCCATGCGCGACCTCGGCTTCACGGAGGAGGCCGACGCGTTCCGGAACTGGCTCGGACAGCGGCTCTACGACGGAGGGGCGCCCAACGGAGAACCGCTCCAGATCATGTACCGCGTCGATGGAGACCCCCACCTCACCGAGGACGTCCTCGGCCACCTGGAGGGTTGGCGCGGCTCCGCCCCGGTGCGCGTGGGCAACGGCGCCGCCACCCAACTGCAACTGGACATCTACGGCGAGGCGGTCTACGCCATCGCCCAGGTCGACAGCGCCACCCACGTGATCGGCTACGAGGGCTGGACGCGGTTCGCGGGCCTGCTGGACTGGCTGTGCGAGAACTGGGACCGGGCCGACGAGGGCATCTGGGAGACCCGCGGCGGCCGGCAGCACTTCACCTACAGCCGCCTCATGTGCTGGGTCGCCTTCGACCGCGGCATCCGCCAGGCGATGGTCAACGCCCGCCCCGCCGACCTGCCCCGCTGGACCGCCGCGCGCGACGCCATCCTGGAGCAGATCATGACCCGCGGCTGGAGCGAGGAACGAGGTGCGTTCGTCCAGCACTACGACACCACCGTGCTGGACGCGTCACTGCTGTTGATGCCCCTGGTCGGCTTCATCGCCCCGGAGGACCCCCGCTGGCTCGCCACCCTGGAGGCGATGGACGCCGAACTCGTCGCCGACAGCCTCGTCTACCGATACGACCCGGCCGCATCCCCAGACGGCCTGCGCGGCACCGAGGGCACCTTCTCCCTGTGCAGCTTCCTGTACGTGTACGCCCTCGCCCGCTCCGGCCGCCTGGAACAGGCCCGCTACGCCTTCGACAAGATGCTCACCTACGCCAACCACGTCGGGCTCTTCGCCGAGGAGATCGGCCCCACGGGCGAGCAACTCGGCAACTTCCCGCAGGCCTTCACCCACCTCGCCCTCATCACCGCCGCCCTCGCCCTCGACGCCGAGCTCGACGGGGCGGCCGGACGCGGCTGAGGGAAGCCCGGCGCGGACACCGGAAGGACAGGCGATTTCCTGCCATCGTGCGGCCGGGTTGGCCGGGCGATCGTGGATCTCCCGCCCCGTCTGTGGCACTCTCGGGAAGCCGCAGGGTGCGAGCCGTGCTTCGTCGTCCCATCACGCCGGGGTGCCTTCGGCACCGACCGTCGCCGGGCGGAGGACCGGTGGCCGAAGGCCCCTCCACGACAGCCGGGGCGACCGCACGGATGGCCGTAACCCGCCCCACGTCGAGGGGCGCGCGGAGTGGGCCGTCCATGCCGGTCGGGGAGCTCACAGGTTCGTGGAACAGCGTCACAGGGGGAACTGGTGTTCAAGCAGCGGGAGATGCGTCAGTCGGTCGGCGCCATGGTCAAGGCGATCGGCCACTTGGAAGCCCCCGTGGAGGGCGAGACGATCTGCCGGACGCTCTGCGAGGCCATGGGCGACCGCCGCGGCCGCAAGATCGAATTCCGGACGACCTCCTTCCCGCCCGGCACGGCGAGCGGACTCGCGCTCGACCTCGGCTCGAAGGACCTCATCGTCGTCGAGGAGCGGACCGTACCCGAGCACCAGCTCATCATCACCGGACACGAACTCCGCCACCTGGAACTCGGCCACTGCCACCAGCACGTCACCGAGGGCGCCGTGGCCGCCCGCCTGCTGCACCACGACGCCGAGCTCCAGGGCATCGTCTCGTCCGTCCTGGCCATCGCCGGACGCCAGAGCCCCGCCCTCCTCGAACAGGACGGCACGGCGGCGAGGAGGCACGAGCAGGAGGAGCAGGCCGCGGAGCGGTACGGGCTCGAACTGGCCCACGCCGTACGGCACCTGCTGCGCGAGCCGCTGTCCCACCGTCTCGACCGGGGCACCACCTCCGGCAGGATCGAGGCCGCCCTGGGCCACCACGTCAAACGGGGCTGACGTGTCCGACCTGGGCTTCCAACTGCCCGCGGTCATCGGTGTCCTCGCGGCCCTGAGCAGGCTTCCCGGCCTGCTGCGCAACCCGCACGACCCCCTGCTCCGGGCCGTCGTCGCGTTCCTGCTGACCACCAGCGGAGCCTTCTTCCTCGGGGCGGTCCCGATGCTCGCGGAGGTCAACGCGATCACGGGCGTCCCCAACCTGGCGGCCCCCCTCGTCCACGCCATGCTGATGGCGTCCTCCGGGACCGGCATCGTGCTGATCATCAACTGGCGCGGTGGGCCGCCCGCCACGATCCGGCGGGCCACGCGCCGGGCCCTCGGCTCCTACGGCGCGGTCGGCCTCGCCCAGTTCGGGCTGTTCCTGCTGGGGGACGCCCCCGTCGAGCGGCTGCGGGACCTCGAAACCCACTACGCCACCACCCCGTACATCCGCGAGATGACCCTGCTCCACCTCGCCGCCCACACCGCGGCCGCACTGGTCATGTACTCCCTGTGCCGGCGCTGGCTGCGCGAGGTCACCGGGGAACTCCGCGTGGGCCTGGCCCTCATGGTGATCGGCCAGTGGTTCACCGTCGGCCACGCCGTGTGCACGCTCGTCGCCGTGGGCGCCCGGTTTGCGGGAACGGACTGGGACTTCCTGAGCACCCAGGTGGCCCGCCCGCTCCTCCGGGCCGGCTCCTCCCTCGTCATCTGCGGGTTCGTGCTGCCGCTCCTCGTACAGCGCCTCGCCGGGCCCTGGCGGGACTGGTCCGGGTACCGCCGACTCGGTCCGCTCGCCCGATTGCTCGCGGGGCTGACGCCCGCGACGACCACGGTCAGGATGCCCCTGTTCTCCTGCCTCGGGGTGCGCCGCCTCCAGCGCGAATCGAGCATCCACGACGGACTGCTCACCCTCAACCCCTACTTCGACCTCGCCCTGCGGGCCGGCGCCCTCGACGCGGCCCTCACCGGGGGCGCCGACGCCGAGGAGGCGGCGGCGGTCGCGGACGCGGCCATGGTCACCGCCGCGGTACGGGCCCTGCGGGCCGATCCCGAGCGCTGCGTCATCGCCCACACCCGGGCCCTCCAGGATGACCCGGGAGGTTGCCGTGACCTCGTCCGGACCTCCAGGGCCTTGTCCCGCCTTCCCGTGGCGGCGAGCCCGGGCCCGTGCGTCGGCGGCGGGCCCGGGGCCGACGGCCGCACGGCCCGACCGACCGGCTCTCCGATCAGCCGGGGCGGTGGCCCCAGGCCGTGATCAGCCCGGGGGAGAGGTCCGCGCAGTCGGGGGAGTCGAGGTAACGGACCGCCGCCGCGATCGCCGCGTCGTCCACCAGCCCCGTCGCGGTCATCGCCGCCCTGGCCCGGTCCCAGGTACCGGCCCAGAACCCGCTGATGGGGCTGCCGGGCACCAGCGGCGGGACGTGGACCTCCGCCGCCACCCCGGTCAGGCCTGCGGCGCGCAGCAACTCCGGATAGCGCGGGGTCCAGGACACATCGGTGCCGATGGTCTCGCGCAGCCCCTGCCACATGGCCCGCATGGCCCGGGTGTACGGGGTCGCGGGAGCGTCCGTGCCCGTCAGGTCGACGGCGTCCCCGAGGACCAGGACCCCGCCCGGGACGAGCAGTTGCCCGAGGCGTTCGATCAGGCGCTCCCGCTCGGTGAGGTGCATCAGGACGAAGCGGGCGTGCACCAGCCGGAACTGACCGGGATCGAACCCCGGGTCGAGGACGTCCGCCTCCAGGAGGTCGAGTCCGGGCTCGGGACGGGCGGCCAGGAAACGGACGTCACGGTCGACGGCGAGGACGCGCGTGACACCGGCCTCCCGCAGCAGCCGCCGGGCCACGGTTCCGGTGCCCGCGCCCAGTTCGAGGCAGTTCCAGCCGGGCCCGGCGCCCAGCGCCCGGAGCCGGGCGAGGGTGACGTCGTCGTAGGTGAGGGCGCCGAGGTCGATGCGCTCGTCCTCGCCGGCCCGCCCCGGCGGGAACACCTCCGTACCGTAGCGGCCGGGTGCGCCGGGGCCGGTGCTCGCTCCGTCACCGGTCCGGCCGGAGTGTGTGGACACGGACGGATCACCGCCTCCCGGGGTCGCGCGGGCCGTGCGGCGCGGGCCCGGCGCACGGGGGCGCCGCACCCGCGGGAACCGCACACGGCACTCGCGCTCCCAGTATCACCGGATCGCCGCGCGGCGGCCCGCCGACGACCGGGTCGGCCCGGGCCGACCCGGTCGGGCGCGGGCGGTGCAGGCCGGGCCGGTGCGGTGCAGGGGAGTGGACGGGAGGGGGCTCCGGGGCCGTGGTGGCCGGTCACCCCTCCTGGAGGTGGGCGGCGATCATCGCGATGTCGTTGGCGACGCTCAGGATCCCACTCGGATCGGGCGTCGGCGTCGCCGCCCCCGTGACACCCGCGTAGAACACGTCGAAGCGGCCGTCGCCCCGGTCCAGGTAACCGGCGATCGTCATCGCACCCACGCCCAGCCGGTCGTTGAGGGCGTCGTACCCGACGGCGGCCCCGGTCTTGGCGAACACCTTGCCGCGGGCCGGGCAGTCCCGGCAGTTGGTCGCGAGCAGCCCGTCGACGCCCAGGATCGGCAGCGCTTCCCGGAACCGCCGCGCGTCCGGCGTACCCATCCAGTACGTCAACATCTGGATCTCCGCCCGAGGCGTCGCCCGGTCCACGGGGTTCCCGCCCCTGCCGTCGAGGAGCTGCACCTGCTCCCGGTCCACACCCGCCCCGTCCAGGAAGCGGGCCAGTACCGGGAATCCGTCCATGCAGGCGTGGCTCCCGGTCTCGACCGCCATCAGACAGATCCCGAGGTTGGCGCCGAGGTTGTGGCTGACCTTCAGGATGAGCTCGGCGTACTCCGCGTAGGGCGGCGAGGTGTACACCGCCACCCGGGGGCTCCCCTCGTACGTCCGGGGCAGCGCGGCCACCGGGTTGGGGCCGGCCGGATCCGCAGTGACCCGTACCCCCGCCCGGCCGAGCGCCGCGATCAGCGCGCTGCGCCCGAACGCCGCCGGATCGGCGACGGGCGAGACCCGCAGCACCGGAGCGGCGCCCACGGCGATCGTGCCGGACAACCGGATCCGGGTGCCGTTCTCGGAGGCCGTCACGTCGATGGAGCCCGTTTCGCCGGCCGCCACCGTCTTCACCGTCGACGTCACCCGGTACGGGGCGACCCGTGGCCGCCAGTCCAGTCGGGCGGGCGCGTCCGGGCGGTCCCCGGGAGTGGTCAGCAGGTCGATCAGGTTGTCGTTGATGATCATCGGGGTCGGTGTCGGGTCGAGGGTCGGATCCGGTGCGAAGAGCCGACCGTCGACGACGACGTCCCCCTCCACCCGGGTGATGCCCGAAGCCCGCACCTGCCGGGCCAGCCGGTCGATCCCGGCGAGGGGGTTCTCCGGGGTGAGCGTCGCGCCGGGCACGTCGTTGGCGTAGGTGTGGTCGAGGTCGGTGAACGCCACCGTGCCGTCGGGGCGGGTCCTGCCGCCCATGGTCAGGTCGCCCTGCGCGACGAGGGCCAGGTTCCCGTCCAGCGTGGAGCCGTCGCGCTCACCGACCGCGTGGACGGGCGTCTCGAAGCGGTGATCGGCCCCGAGGGTCTGCCACGGCCCGGACACGCTGAACAGCTTGGCCGTTGAGCCCGGGATGAAGACCTGCTCCGGGAACATGCTGCGCACCACCCGGCCGCTGTCCGGCTCGACCTGAAGCAGGCCCCACTGGGCGTTGCGGTACTCGGGCTTGCGCATGATCTCCGTGATGCGCGGGTCGAGCGGCTCCTGGCCGCCGGTCGCCGACGGCGAAGGGGTCGGGGTCGGTGGGGTCGGGCCCGAGGCCGCGCCCGAGGCCAGGGCGGCGAGCAGCAGGGCCGAGCAGCCGGCGCCCACCCGCCACCGCAGGGACCGGGGGCCGGTGGCCCGGGGTCGGGAGTCTGTTCCTCGCACCACGGCACGCCCCGTTCGTCTCGACGGACTCCGGCCGCACCGTCGGGCCGGACCGGCCCCCGGGATCAGACCAGCGTGGCACGCCCACCCGCGACGCGCACGCCGCCCGTCGGGGCGGGGGCGTCAACCCGGCGAGGGCGGGCGGCCGTCCTGTTCGGCGTGCCCCGTCAGCCGGTCGCCCAGCGGGCTGCGGCGGTACAGGACGTGCCGTCCGTCGCGCGCCCGGGTGACGAGCCCGGTCGCGTGCAGGACGCGCAGGTGTTGGGACACCGCGCTCGGGGTGACCTTGAGGCGCCGGGCGATCTCGACGGTCGGCAGCGGCTCTTCGAGGAGGCCCAGCAGCCGAGCCCTGGGCGCCCCCAACAGGGCGGCCAGAGCCGGCGCGGTGACGACCGGCGCGGCCTCCCACAGCGTCGCCACGCCACGGCTGGGGTACGCCAGCGTCGGCGCTTCGCCCTGGCCGACCGGCGGCGCCGGTTTGTGGGCGAACACGGACGGTACGAGCAACAGCCCGCGGCCCGAGGCCTTGACGTGATGCCGGCTGATCATCTTGTCCACGTGCAGGACGCCGTCCTGCCAGCGCAGGTTCGGATGCATGTCGGCGAACAGCAACCGGGCACCGCCCAAGGCCAGTTGCCGGGCCCGGTAGGTCATGTCGGCCTCCAGGACCAACCGCATGCGCGGCCACACCGGCTCGACGGCGGCCCTCCAGTACCGGAGCAGCAGTTCGCAGAGCGCGTCGCGGAGCCGCACCACGGGGGCGTCGTCGGCCGCGAGGGCGTCGCGCAGCGCCCCGGGCAGCGGATCCGGCGCGTGCGCGGCCAGCAGGTCGCCACGCACCACGGCCGGGGAGGTGCGGCGCACGACGGCCAGCTCCTCCTCGAACGACGCGTCGAAGCGCGCGGGCCGCGGCGTGAGGAAATCGGGCAGGGTGCGCCGCACGGGCATCAGCGACATCAACGTCTCGACGTCGGTCGCGCCCAACCCGCCGGATCCGCCGCCGAGCCCGCCGACAGCGCCGACACGGCCGGGATCGCCGACGCCGCCGGGCGCGCCGAGGACGGACCTGCGCCACGGCAGGTGCAGCGCCGACAGTCCCGGCTCCCGCAGGACCCGCAGGCTCAGCACGGTCTCGTACAGGGGGGAGAGCGCGAAACGGGTGTCCGCGAGGTCCTCCACACCCAGCTCAAAGGTGATCATTAAGCGCCAGGCTACATTCGTTGTCGGTCGTGCGCGGGTGCCGTGAACTCTTCCGCATGACACCCACAGCACCCGTGCGGTGCCCCTCCACCGTGCCGAGGCCCCGCGCCGCCGGCCCCGGGGCGGCGGCCTGACATGGACCGTCGGACGCTCCTGCTGCTCTCCCTTGCCTGTGCCGTCGGCGTGGGCAACGTGTACTTCCCCCAGGCGATCGGCCCCCTCGTCGCCACCGGACTGGGGGCGTCACCCGATTCCGCCGCCCAGATCGTGACGGCCACCCAGATCGGCTACACGGTCGGGATCTTCCTCCTGGTGCCGCTGGGCGACCGGATCCCGTACCGGCCCCTCCTCGTCACCCTGTTCGGCCTGACCGGTGCGGGCCTCGTCGCGGCCGGCTGCGCGCCGGCCCTGCCGCCGCTGGTCGCCGCGAGCGCGCTCGTCGGTGTCACCACCGTGGCCGCACAACTCGTCGCCCCGCTGGCCGCCGGTCTGGTGGGCGAGGAGCGCCGCGGCGCGGTGCTGGGCACGCTGCTCAGCGGCTCGCTGGCCGGGATGCTGCTCGCCCGCACCTTCAGCGGGACGCTCGGCGAACGGCTGGGCTGGCGGGCCCCCTACCTGGTCGCCGCCGTCGTGGTGTTCCTCCTGGCGGCCGTCCTCGCCCGCACGCTGCCGGCCGGCACCCCGCCCGAGCGCCGTTCGTACCCGGCGCTCCTGGCCGAGCCCCTCCGGCTGCTCCGCTCAGAACCCGAACTGCGCCGCTCCTGCCTCTACCAGGCCACCGTCTTCGCCGGGTTCTCGGCCGTCTGGACCTGCGTGGCGCTCCTGCTGACCGGCCCCGCCCACGGTCTGGACGTCCGGGCCGTGGGACTACTGGCCCTGGTCAACGCCGTGACGGTCCTCTGCACGCCGTACGCCGGACGGCAGGTCGACCGCAGGGGGGCCGACGCGGTCAACCTCGTCTGCCTGTTGGCGGTCCTCGGCTCGGCGGCGCTCCTCGCGGCGGGCTCGCGCGGCGGGGCGGTGGGCCTGGCCGCACTGGCCGGCGGAACCCTGCTGCTCGACGTCGCCATGCAGTCCGGCATGATCGCGAACCAGGCGCGCGTCTTCGCGCTGCGCCCCGACGCCCGCGCCCGGCTCAACACCGCGTACATGACCTGCGCCTACCTGGGCGGCAGCGCGGGCTCCTGGCTCGGCGTACGGGCCTACGGCCTGGCCGGCTGGGGCGGGGTGTGCGCATTGGTCGCGGCCCTCGCCGGGGTCGCGCTGGCCCGCCACCTGGTGGCGGTCCGCCACCGCAAGGCGCCGGCCGCCGCGTCGGTCGATCCGGTCGGACGGCCCGCGAGGGGACCCGTCGGGGCTGTCGCGGCCCGTCCGGATTGCCCGCCACGACGGGACGGGTGAACCCGCCACGTTGGAAGGGGCGAGCCCGCCTCGCCGGACGGGGCGAACCCGCCCGGGCGGGATGCCGGGCGGGCCCCGGCGACCGCGGGGTCCACCGGCGGCGCGCACCGGTCGGAGCACGTGGGAGCCGGCCGTGAGCGGCGACTCAGTCGCCTCCGCCACCACCTCCGCAGCCGCCCCCACCGCCGCAGGAGGAGCCGCAGCCGCCCCCGCCGCCGTCCCCCCAGGAACGGGAACGCCGCCTGCGCGACGAACCTCCACCCCGGCGGCCCCCGCGCGTCACCGCGAAGAGGACCACGAAGAACCCGACCACGAAGATCATCAGGATCTCCACCGCGACCACCCCCCGTACTTGTTCCATCCGGATTGTATGAGCGGTATCCCCGGCCCGACCGGTCGCTACATCGGACTTGAGGAACTCCAGAGCTTCGTCGCGCGGACGGTGCCCGGGTGGTGCGCACACGGGTCGTGAGTAGGCGTACTCACGACAACCGGCCGGGCCGGTCCCGATGATGGGCAGCGACCGCCCCGTCCGCACCACCGCACCAGCGAGGTCCCGTGCTCACCCGCATCGCAGACGCCCTCTTTCCCGCCTTCGGCACCCTCTCCGTGACCGCGGATCCCGACGGCGTGCCGCCGCGCGGCGCCTGCGTCCTCGTCGCGAACCACACCTCCCTGTGCGACCCCGTCGTCGTCGCGGCCGCCCTGCGCAGGCTCGGTACGGAGCCCGTGATCATGGCCACCGCCGGGCTCTGGCGGATCCCCGTCCTCGGTGCCGCCCTGGCCCGGGACGGGCACATCCCCGTCCACCGCGGTACGGCCCGCGCCGCCGAGGCGCTCGACCGGGCGGCCCGGGTGCTGGCCGACGGACGCTCCGTCCTGCTGTACGGCGAGGGTCGCCTGCCGACCCGTCGCGACCCGGGCGAAGCCGCGCCCGGCCCCTTCCGCAGCGGCGCGGCCCGCCTCGCCCTGGCCGCCGGCGTGCCCCTCGTACCGGTGGGACAGGCGGGCGCGCGCCGGCTGTGTTCCGGAGGCGCCGTCAAGCAGCTCGCGGGCGCGCTCACGGCGCCCGCCCGCCGCCCACGACTCCACGTCCACGTCGGAGCGGCCCTGCGGCTGCCCGGTCAGGTCCCCGAGGCGAGCGCCCACGCCCACCGGGCCGTCACCGAGGCCTGGCGCACCGCGGTCGACGCACTGACCGCGTCCACCGTCCGTTGAGGCCGGGCCGGGCCGCCACCGAACGGCCGGGCGCCCGCCTCCGGAGTGTGGTCCGGGCGGCGGGCGCGTCGAGTGCTCGGGGGAAAGGGGCGGGGGCGGGGCGGGGTCGTGCGGACCCGTGTTCAGGTGATGTCGGCCGAGACGGACCGCTCGGTGTTGCCCTGTACGGCCGTACGGAAGGCCTCCATGCAGGGGGTGCAGTAGCGTTCGGCAGCCGTCTCCCCGGCCGTGCTCCGGGCGGTCGCCGAGGGGGGTGCGTGCCGGCCGCAGAGGGTTCCGGAGGGGGACTCCTTGGAGAGGACGTGCCACAGGAGTTCGCCACGGCCGTCGGGTGAGTCCGCGCGCATTTCGTACATGAGAATGCCCTTCGCGCTCGCTGGGCGGGCGAGAGGTCGCCCGTCGTCCATGAGAGCTCGGTTCCGCCGCAAGGGCCACTCGGCTCGGCCGCCCGGGGGAAACCGGGGCGGAGGAGGTTTGAACCCCGCTCCGGCGCGGGTGGAGCCCGGTGTGTTCCGTACGGGGCCGGCCGCGCCTCCCGGCTCGGCCGGGCCCGCGACGCCCGGCAGCGCCCCCGGGGGCCTGTAGGCGTCGCCCGTGCTCCGGGCCGCCGCGCCCTCGGCCCTGCGGTGCACGGCGCCGGGCACCACTCCCCGGCCCGGCCTGATCCGAACGGCACGGCTCCCCGGGGAGACGGCCCGAGCGACTCCGGCGCGTGCCGACCCGTCCCGGACGCCGGGCTGTCAGTGCCCCTTGTCAGCATGAACCCATGAGCAAGGTAGTGAACTACAGCATGGCGAACCGCGGCGAGATCGCGCGCTTCGTGCCCGCCCTGGATCTGACCGCCGACGAATCACGGCGCCTGGACAACATGCGGATCAGGGCGAAGGCGCGTCAGGACGGCCTCGACCACCAGGGAGTGGACTGGGGGCTGTCGGTCCCGGACGCCCTGGAGGAGTTGGTCTCCGGCCGGGCCGACTCCACCGCCGATCACGCCGGTTGCGCCTACTACGCGGCCCTCCAGATCGTCATCGACCACAACGCGAGCGACAGCGCGACCCTGGCGAGCTACCGAAGCCCCGTCACCTACTTCTGCGCCCTGGACGACGCCCTCAGCTCGGCGGGGGTCCCGGCCGACCTGCTGCCCCATCAGTACGTCTTCAGCGGCCCGCCCTCGGAGATCGGGTTCCACGTACCCCACCCCCCGGAGGGCTCGCCGGAGATCGGATGCTGGCCGCTCGCGAAGGCGGTCCCCGCGGTCGAGGCCTACCGCGAGGTGCTGGACCGGGTCGACGAGGACCTCCGGTACGACCTCGGGGAACTCATCGAGGCCCTCGACGGCTGGGCCTCGGAGTGGAACGGGGGCGAGGGCGCCTGGTGGTGGGCCGAGGACGGCTCGATCTTCTTCTCGATCACCGGCTGACCCACCGAGGAAGCGGCCGATCCCTTCGGTCGGGCCGGATCGAGCCGGATCGGGCCGGATCGGATCGGACGTGATCGGGTCCGGCCCGGCCCGGCCCCGCGACGAGGACTTGACCTCAAGTCTGGTTGAGGTCGGATGGTTGCTCCGACGCGGGCGCCGGAGAGTCCGGAGGCCCGGGACGAGGGGGAGCGCCATGCGGGTGACAGAGGTCGGGGAGTTCGGTGGTCCGGAGGTACTGGTCGCGGGGGAGCGGCCCGAGCCGGTGGCGGGACCCGGCCAGGTGCTGATCGCCGTGGCCGCCGTGGACACGATCTTCGTGGAGACGCAGGTGCGCGGCGGCTGGGGCCGGGAGTACTTCCCGCTCACCCTGCCGTACGTCCCTGGTGGCGGCATCACCGGGACCGTGCGCGCGACCGGTGAGGGCGTGGATCCGGCGTTGAGCGGGCGCAGGGTCGCGGTGTCGATCGGTCATACCGGGGGGTACGCGGAGTTGGCCGTGGCGGCCGCCGACGCGCTGGTGACCGTACCGGAATCGGTGTCCCTCACCGATGCGGCGGCCCTGGTCCACGACGGGGTGACGGCGGCCAAACTGCTGGACGTCACGGCACTGCGGCCCGGCGAACAGGTGCTGGTCGTGGGTGCGTCGGGCGGTATGGGTACCGTCCTCGTCCAACTGGCGAAGGCGGCGGGCGCACGCGTCGTCGGGGTGGCGCGCGGGGACCGGAAGACCGCCCTCGTGAAGGAGTTGGGGGCCGACGCCGTCATCGACGCGGCCCGCGCGGACTGGGTGGAGGCGGCCCGTGCCGCGCTCGGCGGCGCGGGCGCCGATGTCGTCCTCGACGGTGTGGGTGGTGAAGTCGGCCTGACCGCCTTCGAACTGGTCGCGGACGGGGGCCGGTTCTCCGCCCACGGCGCCCCCACGGGCGGCTTCGCCCCCGTGGATCCGGAAGCGGCCGCCGCCCGCGGGGTGCGTCTGTTCGGCATCCAGGACGTTCAGATGTCGGCCGAGGAACACACCGATCTGGTGGAACGGGCCCTGCGGGCCGCGGCCGAGGGCACGCTGCGGCCGGTCATCGGTGCCACCTTCCCCCTGGCGCGCGCGGCGGCGGCGCACGAGGCGATCGAGTCCCGCGCACTCGTGGGGAAGGCCGTCATCACCGTGTGACGTGCGTTGAGCGGGGCGGGCGTGGCCGGTCCGGTACGAACCCACAGCCGGGTGCGCCTTTCGCGGCGGGATCGCCGTCAGGGGCCGGACCCGTGCCCCCGCGCCCTCACGCCGCGTCCGGGCCGTTCGGGGCCTTCGGAGCCTTCGGGGCGGGTTCCAGGAGCGGGCGCGCGCCGTCCGAGCCGGCGGCGATCCGTTCCAGGTCCGTCATCAGGGAGTCCAGCCACGAGGCCGCGGCGTAGTAGAGGCGGGGTGCGCCCGGGGGTTCCGCGGTGAACCCGGCGAAGGTCGGGTCGCGCAGCGGGATCGGGGCGTACGGGGTGTCGCCGCCCGGGTCGAGGCGGGCCGACACGAGCAACATCCGACCCGCGACCCGGTCCCCGAGGCCGGTGACCGCCGTCGCCGGTTCCGGGCCCATGGGCGGGGCGACGATCCGCTCGGGTGGCACGAGCAGTCTGTCGGCCCCCCACAGCGTGTGGTGCCCGGCCATCAGGGTCGCCTGCCAGTCCTGCCCGCCCGACGCCCTCTGTCCCTTGGGCTCGCTCTGGTACTGCGCGTACGCGGACTCCGCCAGGATCAGCGCGGTGCGCAGCGAGCGGTGTCCCGGCGCGCTCAGGACCGGCACCCGTACCCCGCCCGCGGAGATCTGCGCGGTGGTCGCCACCACGATCTCCGCCGCGCCCCGCAGCAACACCGCCGCCGACCGCCGCAGCTCGGCCTGTGCGCCCCGCGGCCAGGCCAACAGGCCGAACACGGCGCCGACGGCACTGCCGGTCAGCACGTCCAGCAACCGGAACTCGGCTAGTTGCCAGGTCGCGGGTGCGAGTTGGGCGAAGACCAGGGCGATCACGATGGTGAACATCGCCTGGGCCCAACCGACGCCCTTGACCGGCCCGAGCGTGAACGCGACCAGCATCAGCGGGGGCAGCGCCGCCGCGTACACCGCGATGTCCGTCCCCACCAGCGCCAGCAGCGTGGCCGCCACGAGGGCGCCCGCCAGAGTGCCGATCAGGGCCACCCGTACCGTCGAACGGGTCTCCTCCACCGTCGTGCGCGTCAACGTCAAGGTCGCCAGCAGCACCCAGAACCCGTGGGGCAACGTGTCCTCCCCGGCGATCAACCGGGCGGCCGCCAGTGCCAGGCTGAGCCGTACCGCGTTCTGGAAGAGCACCGACCGTCGCGCGGCGTGCCCCGACAGTCGGAACCACCACAGCTGCGGGGCGTGCATCCGCGCGTACCAGAACCGGCCCGGCGCCGCCTGCGCCGCGCCCGCCCGGCCCGCCACCGCGATCCCGGCGGCCGTCGACATCGCCAGCGCGGCGTCGGCGGCCTCCAGGACCGCGGCGTGCCGGCGCAGCAACGCCGGGGAGGGGTTGGTCGTCGGGCCCGCCGCCAGGGCCGTACGGGCGCGCAGCAGCTCCGTGTGCGCGTCCACGGAGGTCGTCCGGCCCCGGAGCCGGTCGGCCGTCTCCGCGGCGGCGTCGCGCACCGCCCGCAGCACCTCCAGGCCGGCCGGCCCGGGCTGCGGGCCGGGGACCGGCGGCAGCACCGTCAGCCGACCCAGCAGGGTGCGGGTGGCCAGGCCGGTGTGGGCGAGGCCCCGGTCGCGTACGCCCGGCCCGGCCGGCCGCTCGGCCTCCGGCACCTGCGAGGAGCGCAGCCGGGTCCCCGCCTCCTCCGCCGTCCGCACCAGATCGGCGTCCAGGGTGTACGGGGCTTCGGACAGCCCGTCGGCGCAGCGGCGCACGGTGTCGGCGGCCCGCGCCGCCAGTTCCCGGTACGCCACGGTCGGCGGATCGGGGAACAGGAACATCTCGGCGAGGACCAGCAGGGCGATGCCCACCGTCGCGCCCACCAGGCGCTCGTCGAGGGAGTCCGGAGCGTAGGGAGGGAACGACGGCAGGATGTACATCAACTGAAGCCCCGGCGCGGCGCCCGCCGGCCGCGGGCCGCCCACGGCGGTGAACGCCAAGGCGAATCCGACGACCAGCATGCCCAGGACCGCGCTCCACGTCCGCACGGACAGGTAGGTGCCGATCGTGATCAGCACCCAGCAGACGGGAAGGACCGGCATCAGCACCGCGGCGCGCTGCCGTCCCGTTCCGGGGATGTGGGACAGGCCCGCCAGAGCCACCGCGGCGAACAACGCGTACGTCGCGCCGGTGGCCGAGCCGAATCCGTAGAGGAGCAGGTAGAAACCGGCGCTGCCGGCCAGGGTCACCCGGACCGACCGCCGGGCCGCCGCCGCGTAGGCGGCGGGCAGTCGTGTCCTGCGGACGCCACCCATGCCCCCAGGATCACCCCGCACCGGCCGACCGGCACGCGGCGGAGTCCGCGGACGGGCTGTGCCCAGGACAGGTGTGCAGGTGGGAGGGCGTGCGGGTGGGCGGCGTGCGGTTGTGCGGAGCCGGTTGCGTGCGCTACATTGATCTTGTTCCCGCGGCCGAGGTCGGCGCCGGCGGGACCTGCGTTGGTGGTCCAAGGAAAGACGCCCCGCTTCCCGCGGGGAAATGTAGGTGCAAGGCCTGCCCAGCGCTCGGATCGGCCCCGGTCTCCTCACGGAGACCGGGGCTTTCCGCTGTCCTGCTCCGGCCGCTACGGCCGGGTGGCGGTGACCACGTAGTAGTCCAGGACCCGCTCCTCCCAGGCGGCCAGGAAGTTCCTGGGCCAGGTGCCGGGCTCCCAGAGCCGCGAGAGCCAGCGGTCCCAGCCGGGCCACACCTGCGGCCCGATCGAGCGGGTCCGGACGTCGACGAGCCCGGAGCCGGTCAGCGCGTCGGCGAGTTGGGACACGGGACGGGCGATGTCCAGGCCGTTGGCGTACGAGTCGAGCAGGCCGGCGAGCCGGTCGGCCTGGGCGGGGGTGCCGTCCACGGTGAAGAAGCTGGCGACCGCGACCCGGCCGCCGGGGCGCAGGACACGGGCCGCTTCCCGGGCGAACGCGAACAGGTCCGGGAAGTGCTGGGCGGCCTCGACGCTGTAGAGGCAGTCGAACTCCCCGTCGCCGAACGGCAGGCTCTCGGCGGCGCCCAGGGCGAAACGCAGCCGGTCCGGCCGGGCCTCCAGCAACGGGGCATTGACGTCCCGGGCGCGCCGGAGCTGCTGGGGGTGGATGTCGACCCCGGTGATCCGGGCCGGCCGGTACTCCTCCAGGGCGAGCGCGCAGCCGACGCCGAGGCCGCAACCGACCTCCATGACCTGGCCCTTGTGCGGGCCGGCGGCGTCCAGGACGTGCCGGTAGAGGTCCTGCTCGCTGCGGATCCGGTCGGCCTCCGTCAGGGGGCCTTCGAGATCGACGCCCTTCCAGTAGCCGAAGTTGATGAACCCTCCGGAGAACACGGGCACGGCACTGAGGTCGGCCGGTCCGTACGTCTCCCACACCGGGGGCCGTACGACCGGATCGGACTGCTGCCGGGATTCACCTGCCAACGCCCCGTCACCTCCGCGGACTCGGGGGACCCCTCGGTCCCGGAAGCCCAGTGTGGCCCGCGCGACGCCCGCCCCGACAGACCGCCCCGCCCGGACGGACCGCCCCGCCCCGACGGACCGCCGCCGATCCGACGGACCGCCCCGCCCGGCGCATCCGGGCGGGTGGACTCGTGCGAATCCACCGACGGGGCCGGGGACACGTCCGGAATCTCGTGGAATTCCCCAGTGGGGCCGGTCGGTCCGGCCCGGATACGTTCGTGCGATGCGTGATCTCGGTGGTGGCGGAGTGGCGGGCGCGGTGACGTCCGTACTGGTGGCGGCGGTGCTGTGGGGAACGGTGGGGCCGGCTCAGATCTGGGCCGACACGGGTGCCCACCCGGTGTCCCTGGGGGCGGCCCGGATGCTGCTCGGCGGGATCGTGCTCAGCCTGCTGACCGTACGCCCCGCCGGACTGCGGACCCTGCGCCGGCCCGGAGCGGCCCGGTGGCTGGTGCTGAGCGTGCTGGTGACGGCCGCCTTCCAGGTCTGCTTCCTCCAGGCGGTGGAGCGTACGGGCGCCGCCCTCGCGACCGCCGTCGCCTTCGGGACCGTGCCGGTGGTCGGCGGCCTGTGCGCGCGCCTGCTCTCCGGCGAGCGGCCGACCCGGCGGTGGCTGTGGGGGACGGGTTGCGCCGTGGTCGGGATCGGCCTGTTGCTGCTGCCCGGCAGCGGGGCCCGCGCGGACGCGGTGGGCGTGGTCTGCGGCATGGTGGCCGGCGCGAGCTTCGGCGTGTACATCGCCGCGACGAAGGAACTGGGCTCCCTCGGCGTGGACCTCGGGGCCGCGGCGCCGGTGAGCGTGCTGTGCGCGGGGCTGCTGGTCTCCCCGTACCTTCTGATCGACCCCGAGGGACTGACCGCCCCGCGGGCGGTCGCACTGATCGGCTGGTTGGGCCTGGGTACGACCGCCCTCGGCTACCTGCTGTTCACCAGGGGCGTGGGGCGCCTCGGCGCGGCCACGACGGGAACGTTGAGCCTGACCGAACCGTTGGTCGCCACCGTGCTCGGAGTGGTGTTCCTCGGCGAGCGGCCCGGACCGCTCGCCGCTGCCGGTGGCGCCCTGCTGCTGGCCGGGCTCGTCCTCGTCTCGCTGCCGGAACGCCGGCGGGCCGCGGCCGCTCCGGACCCGGTGGGCGTCCGGGAGGTGCCTTCGGGTAGCCCCGGTGCTCCCTAACGGTCTTGGTAGGACGTCATGTTGTCGCGCACCCGGGAGGAGAAGAACATGGGCCCGACCGCGTCGGCCCAGGCCATCCCCTCCAGGGTCAGCCCGAACGACCCGTCGGTCTCCCGCACCCACCTCTTCTCCAACAGGGCGCCGAGCTGCGGCGCGAAGTCGTCCTCGAAGCGGGTGGCGAACTGCTGCTCGTAGCCGGCGGCGTGCAGGCCGGTCGACTCCAGCAGTTGCTGGAGCACGTACATGCGGCGCCGTTCGCCCTCGTCCATCCGGAACGCCCACTGCGCGCGCCGGAACTGCTCGGTGGGGGTGGCGATGTAGTCGTCGATGATGCGCCGCACCTCGGGCACGGCCACCGCGTAGTCGGTCGTGTAGTGCAGGTCGGTGGTGAACGAACGGGCGCCGACGCCGAGTCCGACCATGCCGGCCTGCTGGTTGTACTCACTGATGCTGCTGCCGTCGGCGTCCTCCACGGCGGCGGTCCCCAGCCGCCGGAAGACCCGCATCGACGTCTGCTCGTACCCGGCGGAAAGAAGGTGGTCGCGGCCGAAGCGGTAGAGCCGCAGCCGTTGGTCGTTCCAGTCCTGCAAGGTCTTGGCGTGCCGGCTGCTGAGTCCGGTCAGCGGGCGCACGTACAGCGGGTAGAGGTACACCTCCTCGGGCTCCCAGGCGAGCGCGGCGTCCAGCGACACCTTGAACGTGCGCTCGGTCTGCCCGTCGATGCCGTAGATGAGGTCGATGTTGAGGATCGGGAACCGGGCCTCCTTCAGCAGGGCGAGGGCGCTCTCGACCTCCTCGCGCTTCTGCGGACGTACGGCGGCGCGCGCCTCCTCGTCGATGAAGGACTGCACACCGATGCTCAACCGGGTCGCGCCCCGCTCGGACAGGACGGCGATCCGATCGGCGGTCGCCGTGGCCGGCGAGGTCTCCACCGACCAGGAGGCGGCCCTCAGATCGGCGCCCATGACGTTCTCGCTGATGTCGCAGAGCCGCGTCAGCTCGTCCGCCGTGAGGTACGTGGGCGTCCCACCGCCGAACGCCGCCAACGTGAACCGGATCGGCGCCCCCTGGGCCTCCAGGGCCTCACGCGTCACCCGGGCCTGCCGTTCCAAGGTGTCCAGGAACGCGCCCGTGACCTCCTCGGGGGCCCCGGTGCGGGTGAACAGGTTGCAGAAACCGCAACGCATCTCGCAGAAGGGTATGTGCGCGTACAGCGACAGCGTGTCGAGCCTTTCCTTGCTCCAGAGCTCGCTCAACAGCGGGCCGTCGTCCAGCAGGCGGTACGCCTTCTGGTGGGGGTAGGCGTACACGTACTGCTCGTACGGGGTGTCGGGCTCGGTGAGCGGAAGGGAGCCGCGGAGGGCCGGCATCGGGAGCGCAACGGTCTTTTGCACCACGGGAATTGACCTGCTTTCAGATCGAACGGACGCACTGTTCGTGACAGGGCGTCACTTTAGGTCGCCCTCCGCGTCGATCTCTGTAGTGGAATTCCCATGAGATGGCTTTCGCCGTATGGAGGTTCATATGTTCTTTCCGGAAGTAGGTCGCCTTCCTCCACGAATGTCGTCCTGTGGGCGGTCCGGACGGGTGGCGGTGCGCCGCTCGCCGGGATATTCGTGTCCGCCATGACCACCAAGCGACTTCTCATCGCGGCGGGCGGTGGCGGCGACGCCATCACGGCGGCGATGGTTCACGCCGCCCTCCACGGGGCCACCGCCCCCGCCCTCGTCCTGACCTATGCCTGGGAGCGCCTCGTCGTCGACCCGGTCCCGGGGCCGCGCCGCCCCGCGGACTTCACCGGTACGGAGCCGGCCGCGCCCGGTCTCGCCCTGGTCACCCCCGGCACCAGGCCCGTCCCGCCGGCCGGTTCGCTCCTGCCGCCCCTGGCCGCCGCACTGCGCCCCCGACTCGGGCTGCTGGACCCGTACGGGGGTGCGGTCGGCCTGGCCCGCCAGATCGCCGCGGCAGCCCGCTGGTGCGGAGCCGAGCGCATCGACCTCGTCGACGTCGGTGGCGACATCGTGGCCCACGGCGACGAACCCACCCTGCGCAGCCCCCTCGGCGACGCCCTCGCCGTCGCCGCCTGCGCGGCCACCGGCATGCCCACCAGCGTGTACGTCGCCGGGCCCGGCCTCGACAACGAGGTGCCCCTGTCCGCGCTCGTGCCCCGGCTCGGAGAACCGGCCTTCGCCCTCACCGCCGAGCACACCGAAGGCGTGCTCGGGGTCTTCGACTGGCACCCTTCGGAGGCGAGCGCGATGCTCGTCGCCGCCGCCCGCGGGGTGCGCGGCGTCTGCGGAACCCGCGACGCCCCCGCCCCCCTCGTCCTGGACGAGGCCTCCCGCGGCGTCCACCGCCTCGGCCTGCGACGCACGCTCGAACTCAGCCCCCTGGCCCGCGCCCTGGAAGGTTCCACGACCCTCGACGCCGCCGAGGAGGCCTCCCGCGAGGTCTGCGGGTTCTCGGAGATCGAACGCGAACGTGGGCGCGCCGCTGAGTCCGAACGCGCGGGAACGCCGCGCACGCCGCACGCCACGCGGACCGCTCCTCCGAGCGCGGCGACGCTCCGGTCCCGCTTCGCGGCCTGGGAACGCGACACGCTGGCCGGGGGCATCGAGTACGTCACCACCCGCAGGATCGCCGAGGAACTCGAACTCACCCCCACGGAGGGCCGGCTGCTGTTCGACGACCTGCGCGCCGGACTCTCCGTACCACGGGCGGCGCCCCTGTGGAAGCTGACGGCCGACCGCGGCCAGGAGCCGGGCCGGGAGGGCGCGCAGGGGTGAGCGGGGTGGGGGAGCGGGCCCGTCCGTCCGCCCGCTTCGACCGGGGGCAACCCGTAGGGTGTTCCGGTGAGTTGTTACGTGGTGATGGGATTCGGGGCCGCCGGGGCGGCAACCGCCCGCCTGCTCGTGGAGCAGGGGCACGCGGTGCGGGTGGTGACCAGGTCGGGCCGCGCGGCGGAGCCCGGGATCGAGCACGTCGCCCTGGACGCGACGGACCCGGCCGGGCTGACCGGGGTGGCGGAGGGCGCGGACGCGATCCTCCAGTGCGCCGCGCCGCCGTACGACCGTTGGGCGAGCGACCTGCCGCCGCTAGCCGCCTCGGCGTGCGCCGCCGCGGAGGCGACCGGGGCGGTCCTCGTCATGCTCGGCAACCTCTACGGGTACGGGCCGGTGGACGGCCCGATGACCGAGGACCTCCCGCTGTCGGCGACCGGCCACAAGGGGCGGGTCCGGGCCGCCGCCTGGGAGCAGGCCCGCACCCTGCACGAACAGGGCCGTATCAGGGCGGTCGAGGTACGGGCCTGCGACTTCTTCGGACCCGGCGTGACCGACGGCGGCCACCTCGCCGCACGCGTCATGCCGGCGCTGCTGCGCGGCCGGCCCGTCTCGACGCTCGGCGACCCGGACGCGCCGCACAGCTGGACGTACCTGCCCGACGTGGCCAGGGCCCTGGCCGAGGTCGCCGGCACGGAGCGGGCCTGGGGCCGGGCCTGGCACGTTCCCACGGAACCCGCCCTGTCGGTACGGCAGATGGTGGAGCGGCTGGCCGCCGAGACGGGGACCGGCCCCGTCCCGGTGCGCGGACTCCCGGCGGCGGTACTGACAGTGGGCGGGCTCTTCTCGCCGCTGCTGCGCGAACTGAAGGAGATCCGACACCAGTTCACGAGCCCGTTCGTCATCGACGCGAGCGCCTACGAGGCGGCGTTCGAAGTGCGGGCCACGCCCCTCGACCAGCAGGCCAAGGCGACGGTCGGTTGGTGGCGGGAACGACTTGCCGACGCGGCACGTCGGCCGTGACCACCGAAGCCTCCCGCGGCCGGCGGCGTCGGAGGGACCGCCGCGGCGCGAGCGGTCGGCGCGGCACGAGCGGTCGGGCGGGATCAAGCGATCGGAGGGGGCGGAGCGGTCAGAACAGCGTGCGTTCGATCCGGTTGAGCATTTCCGTCCTGCCGGACCGCTCGTCCCCCACGTCCGAGGAGGGGCCCTCCGCGGTGCGGCCCACGCGCTGGGAGAGGAGGTAGGCGATGACCTCGGCCTCCTGCTCCTGGACGTCGTCGTAGGTCGCCCGCAGGAGCATGTCCCGCACGAGGTCGGGGTCGAGGTTGGGGAAGAGGAAGCGGGAGCCCGCCTCGTCCAGCCAGCCGGCGCCGCGGTGGCGGCAGATGATGTGCCCCAGCTCGTGCAGGACGATGTGCTCCTGATGCGCGCCGGTCGTGTTGGCGTCGTAGAAGATCAGGTCCTCGTCGCGTGCGGCGACCCACATTCCGCACGGTTGGGACGCCGGCATCTTCATCGGTATGAGCGTGATCGGCCGCTCCCGGACATCGCCGAGGTAGCGACAGAGCTCGGCGACGTCGGCCCCGTCGGGCAGGCCGAGCTCGGCTATGCGCCGCGCGCCGTTCTTCCGGAGCTTCTTGAGGCGGCTGCGGCGGTCCTGGTCGGCCGCCCTGCCTTTCCCGGGGACCCTCACTCCGATGCCGCGGGGTCCGCGGGTTCCGCAGGGTCGGTGACGGGCGGCAGGCCCTGCATCTGCCGGTACTGGTCCATGATGGCCGTGATGGCCTGGAGGTTCTCCTTCTTCATGCCGGCCGCGCGCATCGCCACGGAGCGGACCCCGGCCTGGCGCAGCGCCTCGATGGCGGCGACCTCGCTGAGCACCGACTCGGCGACCTCGTCGTCGAAGAAGTAGGCGACGGACACCCCGAAGAACTTGGCCAGAGCGGCCAGCAGGTCGGGTGAGGGGTTGGCGCGCTTGCCCGTGCGGAGCTGGGACAGGTACACACCGCCGGCCTTGAGGTCGGGGTTGACCCGCTTCAGCTCGTCGGCGACCTCCGCGTTGGTCCAGTGCTTGCCCTTGGGACGCACCGTCTTGAAGAGGTTGTCCAGGCGTACTGCCAGCACCGGTCGTTCGTCAGTCTCGGACACTGCGCATCTCCCTTCCCTCCACCTCCTCGGCATTGCTCTCAGCTATCCGTCAGTTTTGCAGATTAGCGGTCAGTTGACAATCTGCCCGGAGTCCGTCACCGTGGACCTCGCCGATAGCTGCCAGCTAACTTTGCTCACGGGGGTGGTCAAGTCCGCAGGCGGCACCGTTCGGCGCGTTCCGTGCCGGCCCTCGGGGGATGAGGGCCGGCACGGAACGGCCGCATTCGGCCCCCGCCCGGGCCCGCCGTACGCGGAGGCGCCCCGGGACGGGTCTCATTTGCCGAGCGCACGCTTCAGTTCGGCCTTGTCCATGGACGAGCGGCCCTTGATGTTCCGCTGCCTGGCCTCGTTGTAGAGCTGCTCCTTGGTGGGCCCCTGCGCGCCGCTGTGGGAGTGCAGTCCGCCGCGCCGGGATGAGGACATGTCCTGGAGCGAGGACCGGCTCGCGGTCTTCGATTCGCCCGCCCGGGCCCGTTCCTTGTTGACGGTACGGGCGGCGATCTCCTTGGCGCGACCGGGACTCTCCCCGCGTTCCTCGGCGCTCTCCTTGATGTGCTCGTACTGGCGTTCACGCTTGGGGCTGGAACCGCGCGGCATGGGGACTCCTCGGGTCGGGTGCGCTCACTTCCTGCGGGCGGCGCCTACCCGGGGTCGCGCGGCGGCATTCCCGCACGGGTCGCGGGAGCGGCTCAGGGCCCCTGGTCGTAGGTGCCCGCCTGGACTTCGAGCGCGAGCTGTTGCAGCACCTCGATCGAGGAGACGTCGGTGCGGCCCGAGTCGTGTGCGATGGCGAGGCTGGTGAAGGCCAGGCTGAACCCGGAGACCATCGTGTGCAGGGCCGGGCCGAGGGCCACCGCCACCACCCGGGCCACCTCCTGGGGGGAGGCGTCGGCGGGCACCTTGATCGACGGGAGCATCTCGTTCAGGAGCTGCGTGGCGACCCCGGCCGTCGCCCCGGGGCCGTCGTCCTCCTCCCCGGCCTCGACCGCCCGACGGATGTCCTGGGCCTCGGTCAGGATGCCGATCACTCGCTTGAGGACTTCAGCACGTTCCATTCCCGCAGGGTAGCCCCGGAACGGCACGCCGCGGCAGGGCGCGTGCCGACGGTCGTGCGGCACGCGGGCGGTGGGCCGTTGTCAGTGGCGTCCCGCATGATCGGTGCGTCGATTCCTCACTTCGAACGGACGGTGGCGTCATGACGATCACGAACGAGCAGGTGGCACGGCACGGTTTCCTGCGGCAGCTCTACGCGGACTCCTACTACCCGGATCATGTCGTCGACAAGGGCAAGGAGATCCTGCTGCGGCTGTGCGGGCGGATCGAGGCCGAGCAGCCCTCCGACCTGGCGGCCCTGTACGCGCTCACCCACGCCGCGACGGAGGAGTTCAACCTCCTGCAGGCGGAGTTCGAAGCCGCCGGCAGCGACATCGAGACGGTGGCGCGGGAGGAGATCGCCGAGGACTTCTGGCGGGTCGCCCAGGCCTACGGGTTCGAGGGAGCGGACGTGGAGGAGCTGATCGCCACCCGCGATTGGTGAGGCGTCCGCCGTGCTCGCATCCTGCTTCGCCGTGCGTCCGCTGTGACTTCGCTCCGCGTGAGCCGTGCGGCCTCTCGGACGGGGGCGCGATGTGTCACATGTGGGGCTGGCCGTAGTAGCGGGCGAACTGCTCGAACGGGTTGGGGTCGCCCTCGTACTTCGCGTGGTCGTACTCCGGAGCGTTCTTGATCTGTTCCTTGGTCCGCTCGACGTACACCACCTCCTCGGCCGTATCGATCCGCCGGATCGTGCCCGCCGGTAGCAGTACGTGCTTGCCGAAGATCCAGCCCCCGGTGTCGACGACCAGGTACGAGGCCCCGACGTCGTCGGAGTGCTTGTCGATCTTCCCGATCGAGCCGTCGGTGGCCTCGACCTTGTAGCCGATCAGGTCGAGGCCCCTCTCGTGGCCCGCGTCCCGCCGGTACCCCCAGATGTTCTCCGTGGCCATGGCCGCCGCCTCACTTCCCCTGCGTCGCGGATCCGTCGTCCTTGCCGTCGGTGGGTCCCACCCAGCGCTTGCGGCCCGAGCCCGCGTCCGGTGCGGGGTGCGGCCGGTCGAGCCGGCTCGCCTCGTCCGTGTCGGCGGCGGGCGTGCGCCCGTCGTCGGGGCGCCCGCGGCGCGGTCTGCGGGGCGCCTGGTGGCCGTCGTGCGGTGGGACGCCTCCGGCGCCGCCCTGCTCGTCCATGGCTGCCTCCTCCGGTGTCCCCCCGGCCTGCGGGCCTGCCTGACGGGCGGCTGCCCGGCCGGGACCGGGCGAAACCCCGCGGGCCGATCGAGGGCCATGACGTTACGGAACGCGACCGGTGGGTAGGTGCGGCGTACGGGGTGCGGCTCGGCCACCCAGGCTGCGACGGGGTCGCACCCCGGCCCGCCCCCTCGATCCCCGGAGCCGCACCGGCCCGTGCGGCGTGGGTGGTCCCCGGTGGGGCTACGAGCGGGCCGGGTAGTCCGTGTAGCCGCGGGCGTCGCCGCCGAAGAAGGTGGCCGGGTCGGGGGCGTTGTAGGGGCCCTCGGTGCGCAGGCGGTCGGGCAGGTCCGGGTTGGCGAGGAAGAGGGCGCCGAAGGCCAGCAGGTCCGCGGTGCCGTCCTCGATCAGGCCGAGCGCCCGGTGGTCGGTGGGTCCCTCGGTCGCCGGGTTCAGGACGAGCGGCCCCGTGAACTGCTTGCGCAGCGCGAGGGTGGCCTCCCGGGCGTCGGGGCCGTACTCCATCACGTGCAGGTAGGCCAGTCCCAGCCCGTCGATCTCCTTGACCAGGGCCTCGTAGACGGGCTGCGGATCGGGCTCGGAGATGTCGTTGTACGGGTTCCCGGGCGATACGCGCAGCGCGGTGCGTTCGGCGCCGATCGCCGCGGCGACGGCCTTGACCACCTCGACGGCGAAGCGGATGCGGTTCTCGGTCGTGCCGCCCCATTCGTCCGTCCGCAGGTTCGTGCCCGGCGCCAGGAACTGGTGGATCAGGTAGCCGTTCGCCCCGTGCAGCTCGACGCCGTCGAATCCTGCCTCCACGGCGTTGCGGGCGGCGGCCGCGTAGTCGGCGATCGTCGCCCGCACCTCGGCGCCCGTCAGCTCGCGCGGCGTGACGAAGTCCTTGGGGCCGTCACCGGTGAAGACCTGGCCCTGGGGTGCGACGGCCGAGGGGGCGACCGGCACGAGGCCGTCGGGCAGCAGAGACGGGTGGCCGATCCGGCCCGAGTGCATCAGCTGGGCGAAGATCCGGCCGCCGGCCGTGTGTACGGCGTCGGTGACCCGGCGCCAGGCGGCGATCTGCTCCGCGTTGTGCAGACCCGGGGTGAAGGGGTAGCCCTGCCCGACGACGGAGGGCTGGATCCCCTCCGAGATGAGCAGTCCGGCCGAGGCCCGCTGGGTGTAGTAGTCGGCGACGAGGTCGGTCACGAGGCCGCCGTCCGCCGCCCGGCTGCGGGTCATGGGCGCCAGGGCGATCCGGTTGGGAAGGGTGTCGCCCGCGATGCGTACCGAGTCGAAAGCGCTGGTCATGTCTGCCTCACAGAATGATTGGTCGGCCAATGATTGGCTGTGGAAGCAGCGTACCTCATTACTTGGCCGGCCAAGGTAAAATTTCCGGGGCGGGTAAAGTTCATGACGAAGAGCAGAGACCGGAGGCCGGAGGCCAAGCCGGAGGGCCGGCGGCCGGCGGGCCGGACGGTCGGAAGATCGCAAGGCCATGGACCGGACCTGCCGGTCCCGACGGAGGAGGAGCGCCGCCATGACCGCGGAAGCCGCCCAGGAACCGCGTGCCACCCCGGAGTGTTCGGTGCCCGGCGCCGTGCTGGAAGGGCCGGTGAGCCACGCGATCAGCCGGGTGGCCCGCCTCCACCGGATCGCGGCGGGCCGGGCCCTGCGCGACCTGGGTCTGCACCCGGGGCAGGAGTTCCTGATGATGCACCTGTGGGACAACGGGGCCGTCCGCCAGTCCGAGCTGATCAAGACGGTCGGCCTGGACCCCTCCACCGTGACCAAGATGCTCCAGCGCCTGGAGCACGCCGGCCATGTGAGCCGCCGCCCGGACCCTTCGGACCGACGTGCCTCTCTGGTGGAGGCGACGGACAGCAGCTGTGGTCTGCTCGTCGAGGTCCGCCGGGCCTGGGGCGAGTTGGAGCGCCAGACCCTGGACGGCCTCGACGAGACGGAACGGGACGAGCTGGCCCGCCTGCTCGGCAAGGTGGAGACGACCCTGTGGGCGGAGGTCGCCCGCGGCGGGGGCGCCGAGTGCGGTGCGACGGGCGGGGAACCGGGCCTCTGCTGAGGTCCGCCGGACCGACGGGCGGGCAGCACAAGGCCGTTCAGCCGACGTTCACGCCGTGGTCGCAACGCCTCCCTAGGCTCCCGGCGTCCGTCATCCGCAAGGGAAGGGAATCCGGTGTCCTTCACCGCCTCCGTCCGTACGGCCGTCCTGCCCGCCGCCCTCGCGGCCCTCATCCTGGCGGCCGCCCCCGCGCACGCAGCGTCCGTCTCCGTCACCGCGACCGTCGAGACCGCCCCGGTCTCGCACAGCGGTGACGCGGCCGACGACCCCGCCGTCTGGGTCCATCCGACGGACCCCGCCAAGTCCGTGGTCGTGGCCACGGACAAGAAGGGCGCCCTGGAGGTCCACGACCTCGCCGGCACCCGGATACAGCGGATCAACGGCGACCACGGCAACAACGTCGACCTGCGCGGGAACATCGTCGTCTCCGCGGACGACGAGGCGGCGGGCGGCGACGGAGCCATGCACGTCTACCGCATCGACCCGGCCACACGGCAGTTGCGACACCTCGAGGACGTCCCCACCGAGGTCACCGCCCACGGCATCTGCCTCTACACCTCACCCGCCTCCGGGAAGCTGTACGCCTTCCCCAACTCGACCTCCGGCCGGGTCGAGCAGTGGGAACTGGCCGTGACCGGCGACGCGGTGACCGCCACCTCCGTACGCCTGTGGGACGCGGGCTCCGCCGTCGAGGGCTGCTACGCGGACGAGACCACCGGCAAGCTCTACCTCGGCGAGGAGGACGTCGGCGTCTGGGTGTACGGCGCCGAGCCCACCGCCGGTACCTCCCGCACCAAACTGGACTCCACCGGCTCCGGCGGCCACATCACCGCCGACGCCGAGGGCATCGCCGCCGCCGGCAACCGGATCTACGTGTCCTCCCAGGGCAGCAACGACTTCACCGTCTACGACCGCACCACCCGCGCCTACCTCGGCCGGTTCTCCGTAGCCAACGGAACCACGACCGACGACTGCGAGGACACCGACGGCATCGACGCCACCGCCGCCAACCTCGGGCCGGCCTTCCCGCAGGGCGTCTTCATCTGTCAGGACGGCTCCAACGGCGCCCCCGGCAACAGCGGCAACCAGAACTTCAAGTTCGTTCCGCTCCAGCGCATCACCGCGCTCTTCGCCTGATCCCCGCCGGCCGTCCCCTTGGGGGCGGGCGGCACCCCCGCACCGCGGCCGGTTCCCTCACTGCCCAGCACGCGGGCGGTGTGCGGCACCCCCCTCACGGACCGGTGAGCCCGGCCTCGTACGCGACGATCGCGGCCTCCACCCGGTTGCGGGCGCCCAGTTTGCCGAGGACGGCGCTGACGTGGGCCTTCACCGTGGCCTCGACCACCATCAGCCGGCCGGCGATCTCGGCGTTGGACAGCCCGGCCCCGACCAGGGCGAGGACGTCGCGCTCCCGCTCCGTGAGCCGTTCCACCGGCCGACGCGGCGGCAACCCGCCCCGGGACCGGCCGTCGCGCAGCCCGGCGACGACCCGCGCGGCGACGCGGGGCGACAGGTACGCCCCACCGGCGGCGACCGCGTGCACCCCGGTCAACAGCTCCCGGGGGTCGTCCGCCTTGAGCAGGAACCCGCTCGCACCTTCCCGCAGGGCGCGGTCGATGAACTCGTCCTCGCCGAACGTGGTCAGCATGACGACCGCCGTCCCGGGCAGGTCGCGGTGGATCCGCGCACACGCCGCGATGCCGTCGAGGCCCGGCATCTGGATGTCCAGCAGTGCGACCGCCGGCCGGTGCCTGCGCACCGCCTCGACGGCCTCGTGCCCGTCGGCCGCCTCGGCGACGACCTCGATCGCGGCGTCCCGCGCCAGGATCGCCCGCACGCCCGCCCGGACCATCGCCTCGTCGTCCGCGATCAGCACCTGAACCATCGGCGCAGTCTAACGACGTGCCACGGACCGGCCGTTCGGAGGGGGACCCCCGACGAAAGTAGGGGCAGCGGCCACCGCCTCCGGGGTGACGCGCACCCACCCCGACGCTTCCTACGGTCGTTCCCGTACCGGAAACACCGAAGGGACCGCAGTGATCACCCTGAGAAGGCTCACCAAACGCTACGGCGACACCGTCGCCGTCGACGGCCTGACGCTGGACATCGAGGAGGGACGGGTGACCGGCTTCCTCGGCCCCAACGGGGCCGGGAAGTCGACCACCATGCGCATGGTCCTCGGCCTCGACCACCCCACCACCGGCGAGGCGCTCATCGGCGGCCGGCCGTACGCGGCGATCCGCCACCCCCTGCGCGAAGTGGGCGCGCTCCTCGACGCGAAGGCCCTGCACCCCGCCCGCTCCGCCCGCGGCCACCTGATCGCACAGGCCCGCAGCAACGGCATTCCCACCCGCAGGGTGGACGAGGTGCTCGAAACGGTGGGCCTCGCCAAAGTGGCCCGGCGGCGCGCTGGGTCGTTCTCGCTCGGCATGCACCAACGACTCGGTGTCGCCGGGGCCCTGCTGGGCGACCCGCAGGTCCTCGTCCTCGACGAGCCGGTCAACGGCCTCGACCCCGACGGGGTCCGCTGGATCCGCGAACTCGTGAGGGCACAGGCCGCGCAGGGCAGGACCGTCCTCCTGTCCAGCCACCTGATGAGCGAGATGCAGCTCACGGCCGACCAACTCGTCGTCATCGGGCGGGGCCGGCTGCTCGCGAACACCACCATGGCCGAGTTCCTGACCCGGAGCGCTTCGGCCTCGGTACGGGTACGGGTGCCGGAGCCGTCCGAACTGCGCACGCTGATTGACCACTTGACCTCGTACGCAGGTGTGACCGCGGAGCCGGTCGGCGGCGAGCGGGACGAGATCGCCGTCCGGGGACTGACCACCGGGGAGGTCGGAGACCTGGCCCACCGGCTCGGCATCCGGCTCCACCGACTGGACGGCGTACCGGCCTCACTGGAGCAGGCGTACATGGAACTGACCGCGCACAGCTTGGAGTACGGGGTCGCGGGCAACGCCGCCGGCGACGGGGAACCGCACAGGAAGTCACGGGGGTGAACGGCATGCCGAAGGCCGGAGGCACTGAGAGCACGGAAAGCACCGAGAGCACAGGGAACGCCGGGAGCGCCGAGGGCGTCGTGACAGGGGCCGGGGCGCGGGCCGGAACCGCCGTCGGGACCGGACCGGGGAAGCGGTCCGCCGGCGGCCCCTCCGGCCGGGGGTTCGGCGGGGGGTTCGGTGGAGCCGTCGGAGCGGAGTGGGCCAAGCTGTGGTCCCTGCGCACCCCGTACGTCTGCCTCCTCGTGGGCTTCCTGTTGACGGGCGTGTTCACCTACTACTACGGCGCGGTGGCCCGGATCAACGACAAACCGGTCCAGCCGCTCGGCAACGCCCCGGTCTCGTCGGTGATGCTCGGCCAGTTCACCGTGATCGTCATGGCGATGGTGATGGTGACGAGCGAGTACGGGACGGGCAGCATCCGCAGCTCGCTCCTCTGGGTTCCCGTCAGGCACCGGGTGCAGCTGGCGAAGGCGCTCGTCGCGGCCGCTGTCGCCTTCGCCGCCGGAATCTCCTTCTCGGTGCTCGGCATGGCCGTCGCCCGGATCCCCTTCCGCGGGCACGCCTCCTTCGACGCGGCCGAGGCGGCCGGGCAGACCCTGGCCGTCGGCGCGTACTGCGCGCTGGTCGCGGTGCTGACCGTCGGCACGGCGTTCGTCGTACGGACCGCCGCCGGAGCGCTGTCCGCCGTCTTCGTCCTGGTCTCCGTCCTCCCGAGCATCTGCACGGGCCTGGGCGGTGAGTTCCTGCTGGCGGTCAACGACCATCTGCCGCAGACGTCCGGCGGCCACTTCATGCTCGGTGCGGACGGGGCGCCATACCCGCGCCCGGTCGGGCTCCTGATCATGGTGGCGTGGACCGGGGCCGCCCACCTGGCCGGTCGGCTCGTACTGCGCCGCCGCGACGCGTAGGGCGTGTTCCGAACGTGGCGCCGGGCGCCCGAAGGGCGCGGCGGAGCCGCCGGTAGCCTCGCCCGCAGGGCGGGGAGGACGCAACGATCGAGGGGGCACGGCGGTGGGGGAGACGGGATTCCGCGCGGCGAGGGGCACGGTACGGGCGCGGGCCGCGCGGGACTTGGCGCTGTGGGCGGTGCTGGCGGGGGCCGGCGTCCACGGCTACCGGCAGCAGTCCGACCCGTCACCCGTGCTCACCCTGCTGCTGCCGCTGCTGGTCCTGGCGGCAGCGGTGCCCATCGGGCGCAGCAGGCCCGGGGTGGCGGTGTTCCTCGCCAACGCCCTCGTCGCGCTGGGCCTCGCCCGCACCGTGCCGACGGCCAGCCCCTACCTGGTGGCGCTCGCCGTGATGGCGTACCTGCTCGGCAGCAGGCGGGCGGCCGTCCGGGGACCGCTCGCGCTGCTGGGGGCCTGCACGGCCTTCGACCTGGCGGTGTGCGCGGTCTTGGACGTCGACGTCGTGTACTGGTTCTACACGCTGTCGATGGTGCCCGTGGCGCTGGTCCTGCCCTGGCTCGCCGGCCGGTACCGCCGGGCCCGGCGGCACCTGGTCCGCGGGGGCTGGCAGCGGGCACGGAGCCTGGAGCGGCAGCAGCGGTTCGTCGCGGAGCGGGCAGGGCTCAGGGAACGCGCACGGATCGCGGCGGACATGCACGACTCGCTGGGCCACGAACTGAGCCTCATCGCCCTGCGCGCGGGAGCCCTGGAACTGTCGCCGACGCTGGCCGGCCAGGACCGCCGGGACCTCGCCGAGCTGCGGACCACGATCGCGGACGCGGTCGGCCACCTGCGCGACACCATCGGCGTCCTGAGGGCCGGTCCCGAGGGCGGGTACGACACCGACGGTGGTGCTCACGGCGCGGACGGGAGCGGCCACGGCGCCCACGGCGCCGACGGCACCGGTCCGGACCCGGCGTCGGCGCCGTCGTTGACGCCCTCGTCCGCCGAGTCGGTGGAGGGCCTCGTCCGGCGGGTCCGGGAATCCGGCGCGCCGGTGGAGCTCCGCCGAGAGGGCATGGCCCCGGCCCTGTCCCCGCTCGTGGACCGCACCCTGTACCGGGTGGTCCAGGAGTCGGTGACCAACGCCCTCAAACACGCCCCCGGGGCAGCGATCCGGATAGGCGTCACCCACGGGGACGGCAGGACCGTCGTACGGGTCCGCAACGCGGCCCCCGCCGCCCCACCGGCCCGAACCCCCGCGGGCGGCGGCCACGGGCTGGTGGGCCTGCGCGAACGGGTGCGGCTGATCGGCGGCACCCTGCGCACCGCCCCCCGCGACGGTGGCTACGAACTGCTCGCCACCCTGCCGGACCTGGTCCCCCCACCCCGCCCCGCGGCGCCCGCGGCGCGCCCGCCCGACGTGGGTGTCGCGCACCGGCACGCGGAGGCCCGGCGAAGTGCCCGGCGCCGTTTCGCCGTCGCGGCCGCCGTCCCGGCCGGCTTCGCCCTCCTGACCCTGGTCTGCGTCGCGTACCTCGCCCAGCAGCTCACCGCCTGCGTCCTGACGCCGACCGCCTTCGCCACCCTGCGGCCGGGCCAGGATCGGGCGGAGGTCGCCCGCGCCCTGCCCAGCCAGGAGTTCCGCCACGTACCCGACGCGGTGAGGGCCCGGCCCGCGCCGGACGGCACGGTGTGCGCGTTCTACCGCTCGAACGGCAACCTCCTGGACCCCGTGGACGTGTACCGGCTGTGCTACGCGGGCTCCCGCCTCGTGGCGGCCGACGCCCTGCCCGGCTGAGCGTCGGGGCGGGCGGCCCGGTTCCGCCGGGCCCGGTCCCGGACGGTGGTTCTCGCGGGTGGTGGCGGGTAGGCGCCCCCTCGGAGACCGCCGACCTCCCCGCTCCGGACGAGACGCGGGTCCCACAGCACCCGTGACGGCGGCCGGGGCGGCCCCCTCCGCGATCGGAGCCCTGCCATGACCCGCACGCCGTCCTCGCCCCGCACGCCGTCCTCGCTCCGCACGCCGTCGGCGCCCGGTCCCCGCCGGACCGGACCCGGACGCCGCCCCGGCCCCGCCGTCGTGCTCCACCGGGACCGGTGAGGCCGCCATGTCACCGCGCCTGCTCCTCGTCGCCGGAGCCGCCTGCACCGCACTGCTCGCCCCCGCCGCGGCTCCGGTGGCCGCCGCCGAACGGGTCGAGTCCCGCAGCACCGGGACGGCAGTGATGTCCATCCCCGCGATCGGCCTGACCGACCTCCCCGTCGTCCCGTACCAGGGCAGCCCCGACGACGCCCCGGGCACCCGTATCCAGGACCGCGGCCTGGCCGCCAGCCCGCACGGCCCCGAGGGCGGGGCCGGCCCGGGCGAGATCGGCAACTACATCGTCACCGGCCACCGGGTCGCCGCGGGCGGGCCGCTGCGGGACCTGCCGTCGTTGCCGACGGGCTCCTCGGTGTTCATCACCGCTGACGGAGTCACGTACCAGTACACGATCACCACGACCCGGACCACCTCCTTCCGGCAACCGGCCTCCATGGCGGCACAGCGCGCCGCGGTTCCCGGCTCTCCCGGTGCCGTGCCCCTCCGGGCGATGATCACCGTCACCACCTGCCTCACCCCCGAGGACGACGCGGCGGGCAACTTCTGGCGGGACGCCCAGAACAACCCCGAACACCGCCTCGACAAGATCGGCGTCCTCACCTCCACCAAGTCCTGACCGCCCGCGGTCCATCCCGTCCCGCCCCCATCCCGCGAGGCACCGGCTCCGAACCCCGTCGGAGGAACCCCCGCCAGGTGCCCGTCGCGCGGACCCGCCCGCGGTGTGCCAGTGACGTGCGGCGAGAGGAGACGGCGCGTGACGGCTGTGCGCGACCAAGGGCGGCAACGTCCCCCGACAGCGGCGTGGCCGGACGACCACCTGCTCGCGGTCCGGGCCTCGGAGGGCGACGAACAGGCCTTCGAGACCCTGGTCCGCAGGCACGGGCCCGCCGTGCTGCGGCTCGCCGACCGACTCCTCGGCGACAGGACGGAGGCCGAGGACGCCGTCCACGAGGCGTTCCTCAACGCCTGGCGCAAGCTCCCCGAATGCCGCGGTGACTCCGCGTTCGGCACCTGGCTGCACCGGATGGTGGCCCACCGCTGCCTGAACGTCCTGCGGTCCCGGCGGCCCGTCGCGGACCTGGCCGACGTTCCCGGGCCCGCCGCGCCGGAGCACCGGGGTTCTCCGGGCCGCGCGGCGGAGCCCCGTGCCGCCGTCCGCGAACTCGGCAGGGCGATGCGGACGCTCCCCCCGGAGCAGGGCGCCTGCTGGGTGCTGCGCGAGGTCGAAGGAGTTCCGTACGAGACGATCGCGGACCTGGTGGGGATCAGTCAGGAGGCCGCACGCGCCGGGGTCTTCCGGGCACGGCGCCGTCTGACGGGGGAGACGGGCGTACGACGATGAACCAATCCCTCGGATCCCGGCACGACCCGACGAACGCCGACGGGTTCCTGCCGCACGGCCGGGACCTCCCCGACCCGTGGGAACCCCAGGAACCCTCACCCCCGACCTCACCGTCGGACCGCCCGGACGGCTGCCCCGATCGCGCTGCCGTCCACCCGGCACACCGGGACGTGCCGGGCCGCTCGATGCCGGTGCGGATCACCATCACCGGCACCGGCATCTTGTGAGGGCGGAGGGCGGAGGGCGGAGGGCGGAGGGCGGAGTGCGGAGGGCGTCAGCGGTGGGTGGGCCCGGTTCAGCCGTCCCAGGCGGGCAGGTACGCGCCGAGGAGGGCGAGCACCAGCACCCAGGCGGCGAGCGTCACCGCGGCCGCCCCCACGCGCGGCAACAGCCGGTCGCCGTCCTCGGCCGCACCGTCGGCTCTCCTCGGGGTCGGCACCCGCGCTCCGGACACGGGCACGGCCGCCTGCCGCGAGCACACCCCCTCCGAAGGAACCCGTCCGGTGGACGCCGGGTCCGTGGACTCCCCGTCCGTCGGGCGGGGAGCCTCAGGGGCGCCGTGGGTCGGGGCGGCGGATCCGGGTGCCCTACGGGCGGGTGGGGTGGTCGGGCGGGGCCGGCCGTCGGCGTGTTGGGCGAGTCCCTGGAGGAAGCGCCGGTAGGCCTCGCGGCGCTTCCCCGTCGGCGTGCTGCGTCCCGACTCCCACGAACGGACCGTGGCCGGCCGCACGCCGAACGCGAGGGCCACCTGTTGGGGCGTCAGTCCCCACGCCTCGCGGAGCCTGCGGCGTTCTCCGGGCTCGGGGAGGAGGAGGCGGTGGCCGGTCGGTCGGGCCGACTGCCGGGACAGCGTGTGCGAAGTCGTCATACCCGTAGGACAATCCTCCCGGTCGCCCGTGACGGGGGTCGCCGCGTATTCACCCGTACGCCGCAACGGCCCTACGCGCGAGCCCCTGGGGAGTGCCGTCGAACGCCCCGGCCACCGCGAGGCGCCCGGTAGGCGATCCCGCCGCACCGGGCGTCGCGCGGCCGCCCGTCGCGCGGCCGCCCGTCGGCCGACGACGGGAGTTCGGCGACATGGCCCGGGGGTGGCACCCGGACCCCGGCTCACGCCGCCCCCGCGGCCCGTTCACGGAACGCACCGGCTCAGCTGGGGGGATGCTGTCGCGGCGGTGGGTCGTGCTCGGGCAGGAGCCCGAGGATGTCGAGGAGCGTGTGGAGGTCGGCGCGGTCGGTGGCGTGGGCGGCGACGGCCCTGCGGGCCGCCGCGCGGTCGCTCTTTCCGAACGGGGCGAGCAGGGCGGGGTCGTCACAGCCGAAGGGGTCTTTCATTCCGCTGATGCGACCAGGCTCCCGGCCGGTTCGCAGCCCGGCTTGCTCCAGTTGGCCGCCGGGGCGGCCCCGCGCGCGGGTCAGGTCGCGGGGCCGACGGGTGCCGGGGCGGTGAAGATCCGGTCCAGGTGGTGGTTCAGGACGGCGACGGCCGATTCCGGGTCGCGCTGGCCGACGAGGATGCTGGTGCCCATCGTCGCGGTCATGGCCAGCAGGCTGACCGCCTCCGTACGGGCGTCGACGCCGGGGTCGGCCAGGTCGTCGTCCTGGGCCTGCCGGATCAGGCTGGTCAGGGCGTTCTCGGCGGCATCGGGGTTGGCGATGAACGGCTGGGCGGCCAGCGCCTCGTCGGTCACCGAGAGGATCGCGTAGGAGCTGTAGAGGAGGTGGAACGTGCGGCTCTCCTCGTCGGTCGGGAGGGAGGCCAGCAGCAGTGCCTCCACGGTCGCCCGGGGCCCCGGGTCGGGGCCGACGGCGGCGAGGCGGGCGCCGACGCGCGCGGTGAAGCGCTCGGTCAGGTGCTGGAGTCCGTAGAAGAGCAGGTTCTCCTTGGTCTGGAAGTAGTACTGCACGAGCCGGAGGGAGACGCCCGCCTCGGCGGCCACGTCGCGCATGCCGACGGCGTGCAACCCCTGACGGCCGGCGACCCGGACGAGCGCCTCGGCGATCTGGGTCCGGCGTTCCTCGTGGTCCACGCGCTTCGGCATGTGCAGCGTCTCCGCCCGTCGATGTTCGGTCCGGCACCACGACCGGCCCGGACGCTTCATGGTACCGCCGTACCATCGACATGGTACGGTCGTATCACGAAGGATGGATCTTCCCGGAGGTGCCCCGTGCCCGATACCACGACCACGACGACGACCCGGCCGCGCCGCGACATCGGCCGCTACGCGAACGACACCTTGCGCGACCGCTACTTCGCCGCCTGCGACGCGCTCTACGCGCTCGGCGCCCCGACCCGTTCCGAGACGGACGTCGAGACGAGCTTCGGCACCACGCACGTCTACCGCTACGGCCCGACCGACCCCGCCGCCGAATCCCGTACGCCGATCGTCCTGATCCACGGCGCGGGCTACTGCAGCGCCATGTGGTACCCGAACACCCCCGGGCTCAGCGCGGAACGCCCCGTCTACGCGTTGGACACCCCCGGCGACGCGGGTCGCAGCGTCCACCGCGAGCCGATGTGGCAGCCCGAGCGTGCCGCGCAGTGGCTCGACGAGGCCCTGGACGCGCTCGGCCTCGACCGCGTCCACCTCGTGGGTTCCTCCTACGGCGGTTGGCTGGTCCTCAACCAGGCCCACCGCGGCCCCGACCGGATCGCCTCCGTCACCGCCCTGGACCCCGGCGGCCTGGAGAGGGTGGGCCTGCGCTTCTTCGCCTGGGTCTTCGTGAGCCTCTTCGCCAGCTTCGCCCCCAAGGCGCTGCGACCGCGCCTCGCCGCCTGGCTGGAGCAGCCTGCGCTCGTCGTCCCCGAGCTCCGCACGTTCGTGCAGACCGGCGCCCGGGCGTTCCGGATACGCCGCCCGGCGCCGCTCCCGCTGGCCGAGGACGCGCTGCGCTCCATCAGCAGCCCGCTCTACCTGATCATGGGGAGGCGCAGCCTGCTCGTGCACCCGCAGCGCCAGCTGGAGCGGGTCCCGCGGCTGATCCCCGGAGCCCGGGCCGAGATCATCGCCGCGACCGGGCACGGGCCCCAGATCGACCACCCCGACGTCGTCAACGCCCGCATGCTGGCCTTCATGGAGGACGTCGACTCCCGCGACCCGCACCCCGGCCGCGACGACGCGTGACCCGCACGGCGGGTCACCCGTCGGCGGCGCACCTTCGGCAGCGAGCTCCGGGCGTCCTCAGATGATGTGGATGCGCTCCAGGGCGCCGGCCGCGTCGCGGATCATCAGGTCGTTGCCCTTGGCCCGCTCGCGCTCGATGAACCCGAGGAGCAGGACCGCCCGGTTGATCACGTCCGACTTGCTGACGCCGCTCTCGGCCGTGAGTTCCGAGACGACGGTGACCGCCGGCGGGCAAAGGGTCACCGAATAGCGCTCGCTGTCGGGATGGGAGGGGAGTGCGTCCATGGCATTGCCTTCCTGGTCGAACAACTGGTGCACCAATGTTGCACCAGACATGCGCGTCAGCGCACCGTATTTGCATCGACAGTGCGCGAAGACGCGCTCGCGCGCGGGAGAAGAGGTCAGGAACCGACCGCTTCCCGGGGCAGCATGGAGGGCATGCAGAAGACCTCGGCGCGACTGCTCTCGCTGCTCTCCCTCCTCCAGGCGCGCCGGGACCGGCCGGGCGCCCTCCTGGCGCAACGGCTCGACATCAGCCCGCGCACCGTGCGCCGCGACGTCGACCGGTTGCGCGAACTCGGCTATCCCGTGGTCGCGTTCAAGGGCCCCGACGGCGGCTACCGGCTCGACGCCGGCACCGAACTGCCGCCGCTGCTGTTCGACGACGAGCAGGCCGTCGCCCTCGCCGTCGTACTCCGGAGCGCCGCCACGAGCGGCGCGGGCATCGAGGAAGCGGCGGCGCGCGCTCTGACCACCGTTCGACAGGTCATGCCGGCACGGCTGCGCCACCGCGTCGACGCGCTCCGGATCACCGCCGTGGAACGGCCCGGCGCCACTACGGACGCCCCCGTCCCCGGCAGCGTCCTCGTGACGCTCGGGGCCGCCGTCCACGCCCGCGAGGTCCTCCGTTTCGACTACGCGACACCGGGCCCGACGCAGGACGCAGCGGGAGGGGCTCCGGCCGCGCCCCCGCCGCGCCGGGTGGAACCGCACCACCTGGTGACCCGTGCGGGCCGTTGGTACCTCGTCGCCTGGGACCTCGACCGGGAGGACTGGCGCACCTTCCGCGCGGACCGGATCACCCCGCGCATCCCCACGGGCCCCGTGTTCCTCCCGCGGGAACTTCCCGCGGGAGCCGACGTGGCGACATTCGTCGAGGGCCGCTTCCGGGGCGCGGACGCCTCGGGGGAGTGGCCCTGTCGTGGCGATGTGATCCTCGGCCTGCCCGCGACCGTGTTCTCCCGACACGTCCGCGACGGACTCGTCGAGCCGATCGGCCCCGACCGGTGCCGGCTCGCCCTCGGCTCCTGGTCCTGGTCCGGCCTGGCGGCCGCCATCGGCGGGTTCGACACCGACATCGAGGTCGTCGGACCCCCGGAACTGCGGGAGGCCTTCGCCCGTCCGGCCCGCCGCTACGCCACCGCCGCGGAGCCCGTGCCTGCCGTACCCGCGGCGGGTCGCCCGCGGCAGCGACCCGCCGGAACCCACCCGACATGATCGGGCACAGGATGTCGGGTGCGGCCGGAGGCCCGTTGCCTAGCGTGGTGATCGCAAGAGAGGAAGGTGACCGGGCGTGTTGGACCGACTCAACCAGGTCATGGAGCACATCGAGGACCACCTCGACCGGCCCGTCGACGTGGCCGAGCTGGCGCGCGGCGCGGCGACCTCCGAGTACCACCTGCGCCGGATGTTCTCCGCCCTGGCGGGCATGCCGCTGTCGGAGTACGTCCGGCGGCGGCGCCTGACCGTCGCCGGAGCCGAGGTGCTCGCCGGACGCGAACCACTGCTGGGCATCGCGGTCCGGTATGGGTACGGCTCCGGGGAGGCGTTCGCGCGGGCGTTCCGCACCGTGCACGGCGTCGGCCCGGGCGAGGCCCGCCGCACCGGCACCGCGCTGGTCTCCCAGGCCCGGCTCACCTTCCGCCTCACCGTCGAAGGGAGCAACAGCATGCGGTACCGCGTAGTGGACAGGGAGGCCTTCACCGTCGTCGGTTTCAAGGCCCGGGTGCCCCTGGTGCACACGGGCCCGAACCAGGCGATCATCGACTTCGTCCGAGGCATCGACCCGCAACGAATGGAGCCGGTCGAAGCCCTCTCCGACCAGGAGCCGCAGGGCATCGTGGCCGTCTGCGACGATCTCGATCCGAGCCGCGCGGAAGGCACGGAACTGGACTACTACCAGGGCGTGATCACCTCGGCGCCGGCCCCGGAGGGAACCACCTCCCTGCCCGTACCGGCGGGGACCTGGGCCGTGTTCACCACCTCGGGACCGGCGCCCCAGGCCATCCAGTACCTGTGGCGGGACGTGTTCACCCAGTGGTTCCCCTCCAACCCGTACCGGAGCCGCCCCGGCCCCGAGATCCTGCGCACGCACTTCTTCCCGGAGACCTCCGAGGCCGACGCCGAGCTGTGGCTCCCGGTGGAACGGGAACCGGGACGGGGCGGGCCCGGGCCGGCCTCCGGCCCCGCGGGGGAGGCGGGGGAGTCAGCCCGCTGATCGGCGGGTAGTCGTCCTTCGAACGGATTCGGAACAGCCGGCGGTCAGGGGGTCGCGCACATGTCCCGGAGCAAGGTTCCCGACTACGTGACCGGCAGGCACGGACCGCACTGGACGCATTCCCTGCGCGCGGCGCAGCGGGCGGGCGCCGTGATCGTCGCCGACGATTCCGGCGAGCCCGTCCGCTACGCACGCGCGGACGGCGGCCCCGGCCGGTTCCGCCCCTGGATCGACGTCCACGGCACCCGCTACGACAGCCACGACGTCCACCCCGAGTGGTGACGCGTCCCGCGCGCCCGAGCCGCGTGCGCCGCGCCGGGGCGCGCCGGGTCAGCGGTCCTGCGAGCGGTACGCGCGCATCGCCAGGGGCATGAACACCACCGCGATGCCCACGGCCCACACCAGCGACCACATGATCGGACGACCCGCGGGAGCCCCGAGCAGCAATCCACGGACGGCGTCCGACAGTTGCGTGACCGGATTGACCTCCACCCACGCCTGAAGCCAGCCGGGCATCGTGTCGACGCGGGCGAAGGCGCTGCTGGTGAACGTGATCGGGAAGATGAAGGTGAACGCGTAGACCTGGACCTTCTCGGGGTCGCCCGCCATCATCCCGATGAGCACCGCCGTCCACGAGACGGCGGCGGCGAACACCAACAGCAACAGGGCCGCGGCGAGGAACCCCGCGAAGCCCCCGGTGACCCGGAAACCCAGCAGCACGCCCAGGACGACCATCAGGACCATGGCCCACAACTGCTTGACCAGGTCGGCCGCTATCCGCCCGAAGAGCGGCGCCGACCGCGCGATGGGCAGACTGCGCAGCCGGTCGAAGACGCCCTTCGTCAGGTCCGTGTTCAGGGACATGGCGGTGTAGGTGCTCATGAAGAGGGTGTTCTGGACGATGATTCCCGCGAGCGCGTACTGGAGGTAGTCCCGCGGGGATCCCGCCATCTGCCCACCGAAGACGTAGGTGAACAGGAACACGAACATGATCGGCGTGATGCTGTAGTCGACGAGCTCCAAGGGGTTGTGCTTCACCGAGACCAGGCTGCGCCACGCCATGGTGGCGGTCTGCCGCACGGCGGCCAGGGGGTGCACCCGGCCGCCCCGGCCCGTGCCCCGGGCGATCGTCAGGCCGGTCATGACGGGCGTCCCGTCCGCAGGGGCGTTCCGTCGGGGCCCGCGCCGGTGTCCTGAGCACCGGTGTCGTCCGCGCCGGTGTCGCGGGGGTCGACGTCGGGCGGCGGACCGCCGGGCACCGCGCGATGGCCGGTCAGGACCATGAACACCTCGTCGAGCGAGGAGCGTCGAAGGATGAGCTCGCCGACCTCGATACCCGCCCGGTCCAGCCCGCGCACGACCGCCGGCATCAGCGCCGGGTCGGTGACGGGCACCGTGATCCCATCGCCCTCGATCTTGGTCTGCGGCCCTGCCCGCTCACTGATCAGCGCGTGCGCCGCGCCCAGGTCGGCCGACCTGGCCGGCCGCAGCTCCAGCACCTGACCGCCGACCTGCGACTTCAGCTCGTCGGGGGTGCCGTCGGCGATCACCGTTCCCTGGTCGATCACCACGATGTGATCGGCGAGCCGGTCGGCCTCGTCCAGGTACTGGGTGGTCAACAGGGTCGTCATGCCCTCGGCGACCAGGACCCGCAGCATGTCCCAGACCTCGCCGCGGCTGTGCGGGTCGAGTCCGGTCGTGGGCTCGTCGAGGAAGAGCACCTGCGGTCTGCCGACGAGGCTGGCCGCGAGGTCGAGGCGCCGCCGCATCCCTCCCGAGTAGATCTTGGCGGCCCGTCCCGCCGCGTCGGTCAGGTGGAACCGGTCGAGCAGTTCGGCGGCCCGGGCCCGGGCGTCCCCGCGCGACATGCCGAGCAGCCGGCCGATCATGAGGAGGTTCTCCGTGCCGGTCAGGTTCTCGTCCACGGCGGCGTACTGGCCGGTGAGCCCGATCAGGGACCGCACCCGGCCCGCCTCCCGCACCACGTCGAACCCGCCGACCTCGGCGCGCCCCGAGTCCGGCAGGAGGAGCGTGGCGAGGACGCGGACCGCCGTCGTCTTGCCGGCGCCGTTGGGACCCAGCAGGCCGCACACCGTCCCGGCCGGAACCTGAAGCTCGATTCCGGTGAGTGCGCGGGTCTCCTTGAACCGCTTGGCCAGGCCCTCGGCCCGGATCGCGTGCCTCATGGGACCACCTGATTTCCCCGCGGGAAGCGCCGACAGTTCCTCCCACTGTGACCCATGCCACCGACAGCGCGCTTCCCCGCGGCCCTGCGGGCCGGTTCCGGGACCTCAGCGCCGCGGGCGGCGTCGTAGCGCGGTGTGCACGAGGCATCCCGCCGCCGCGCCGACCGCGTACCAGAACAGGTCGGGCGCGTTGAAGGTGGAACCGAGTACGAGGCGGGCGACGACACTGCGCCGGGACAACTCCGCCGGCAACGGGCCGAGCTGCAGGAACTCGACCGCCCAGCTCGCGGCCAGAGCCACCGCGGCCGCCCGCACGGGCGTCACGCGCGGGGCGGCCAGGACGACGAGCGCGAGCAGGAGGACTGTGTACAGCGCGTCCCCGCCGTACTTCGCGACGCCCCCGGCGGCCACCGCCCTGAGCCCGAGGCCCGCACCGACGGTGACCAGCGCGGCCAGGGCGGCGGCCACACGGATCCGCGTCGGGTCGCTGGCGGGACGGTCGGAACCCGCGGACGTGAGGATCACGCGATCATCCTGCCGGACGTCCGAGCGCGGACCGGCGGGGGAGTCCCTCCCGGGACACCCCGGTCAGTGGCGGCCCCTCCACCGGGCGATGAGTTCGGCGGGAGTGCGGGGCGAGGGGTTCCGCTCGGCCGGCCACTCCTCCTGGGGCGTGAGCGGAACGTTCGGCATGAGGTACCGCATGCCGTCCTTCTCCAACACGCACAGGGGCTCGCCGCCGGGGATGTCGGGGCGTTCGAGACGGACCAGGAACCGCTGCGGGCCGGCGCCCGGGATCTCACCCCGCAGGACGGTGGCCTCCGAGCGGCTCGTCCGCCCCGACACCACGGTCTTCCCGTCCACGAGGACCTCGGCGTGACGGTGCCGCAGGTCCCGGACGACGGTGATCGAGTGTCCGTCCTGGTCCAGGTGGAAACGGTGACGGTCCACCACGACGACCTCCCGGGAGATGTGCCTGCCCCCAGCCTATGGCGCCCGCCGCCCCGCCGCCCTTGCTCACCCGCCGTCCTCAGTGGCGTTGAGTACGGGTACTCAGGCGTGGCGCGCGCGGCCCCGCCACGATGGTGATCACCACGCTCGGCGGCGTGCCCCGCCTCCGCGCCGCGATTCCCGAGGAGAAACATGCGTTCCCCGCGCACGGTCGTCCGCCTGACCTTCTGCAACTGGCTCTCCGGCCCCTACCTAGGGCTCGCCTGCCTCCTCCTGCTGGTCGGCGCCGGCGACGACGGGAACCAGCCGGCGGGTCTGCTCGCCCTCCTGCTCACGGCACCGACCGGAGCCGTCCTCATCGGAGCCGTCAACTCGGCGGGGCCGGGGGCGCAAGGAGACGCGGCGATCTGGATCGCCCTCGCGGTCTCGTACCTCTTCCAGGCCTTCCTGCTCGGCCTCCTGGCGCGGGCCGTGCGCCGGGGCCTCACCCGCGCACGGGGCGGCTCGGCCGCCGGCGACCTGCCCGCCGTCGACTGACCGGGACGGGAGGCCGCTGGCGGCGCGGTCCGCGACCGGGTCAGTAGCGCAGCGCCCTGGCGGTCTCGGCCTTCGCCGTTCCCGCGAGCTTGTGGGTGCTGCGTGCGACACCCTGCCCCGTGCCGTTGCCCGCCACGTCGGACACGGTCAGTACGACCGTGTCGAGCCGGTTGCCGCTCTCGTCCTTGTAGTCGACCTGCACCGCGAACGACTTCTTCGAGGCGTCGGTGTTCTTCACCGTGACCGGGACGACGGTGTACCCCTCGCCGTCGGTCGTCACCGCGCCCAGCGTCACCTCGTCCTTGGCGTCCACACCGTTCTTGATCTCCGCGAACCTGTCCTGGGCCACGGCCGCCGCCGACGACGCGGCGTCCGCGGCGGCGGACGCCGCGGAGGACACCTTGGCCCCGGCCGACTGCACGGCCGACGCCGCCTTCGACGCGGCGTCCGACGCCGAGCCCGTCCCGTCGGAGCATCCAGCCGTACCGCAGACCGCCATCACGATCACCGCACCTGCCACCAGACCACGCCTCACCACGACCACCAGCCTCTCCACGACACTCTCCTTGCCGCCCATCCAACGTCCCCCCGCGCCCGCGCCCGGGCCGACCCGGCGACGCAACCGGGTGAACGCCCGACGGGTCGCCGCACCGGTGAGGAGGAGGGCGACGGGGCGGGCCGGCCTCAGCCGCCGGGAGTGGGACGGGCGCCCGGGTCCGGGGCGCGCCACATGGACCACAGGGTCGGCCCGTCATCCGGCAGCCGGATCTCTCCCGTGACCCGGAAGCCGAGCCCTTCGTAGAAGGGGACGTTGGTCGGCTTGCTCGACTCCAGGTAGGCGGCCTGCCCGAGCCGGTCGCAGTCGGCGAGCTGCTGGCGGACCAGGGCCGTACCGATGCCCGCGCCCTGGAAGGCCGGGTCGGTGCCCAGGGTCGGCAGGTACCAGTGCGGGGCGTCCGGGTGGGCCTCGTGCACCGCGTTCTGGACCTCCGCGGCACGCCGCAGCCCGCCCGGACCGAAGACGCGCAGGTACGACGGCATGGCGGCGAGTTCCCGGACCGGGGTGGTGCTCCAGTGTCCCGGCGCCGACCACAGCGCGGCTCCGAGCAGCCGCCCGTCACCGGTCGCGGCCACCCGGACCGCGCCGGTACGCGGCCGTAGTTGCCGTTGGGCCGGCCGGAAGTAGCGGGCGACACGGGGTTCCCGGTCGGACGGGTTGGGGAGCATCCAGGCCATGACGGGGTCGTCGGCGAAGGCGCGGGCGAGCAGCGTGGCGACCGCGCCCGCCTCGCCCCGTCCGGCGCACCGGATGCCGTACCCGGTGGACAGCAGCGCTGTGCGTGCGTTCATGGGGCCACGGTAGGGAGCGCGCCCGGTCACCCCGGCCGCACGCGCGGGGACACGCCGGGCGGGCCCCCCAAGGTGAGCCTCGACGCGTCCGGCGGACGCAGCGGAGCGCGACCACCGGAGGGCGGCGGCGGTGGCTCCCGGCCGTCCCGCCGGCCCCGTCCGCCGGGGGCGTCCGTCGCGAAGAGGGCCGAGCACGTACCCGTCGGCCGGACGGCCGGGCAGAATCCTCGGTGTGATCATCACCGCGCGCGAACTGAACCGGGCGACCTTGAGCCGCCAACTGCTGCTCCGAAGAGAGCCGTTGACCGCCTCCGAGGGGGTGCGGCGGGTGGTCGCGCTCCAGGCGCAGGAACCGGTCTCACCGTACCTGGCCCTGTGGAACCGGCTCGCCGACTTCGCGCCGGCCGAGCTCGACGGTGCGTTCACGGCGCGGTCGGTGGTCAAGGCGACCCTGATGCGCATCACCCTGCACGCCGTGCACGCCGAGGACTACCCGGCGTTCCGCGCGGCGATGCAGCCCACCCTGTACGCGTCCCGGCTCGGCTCCCGGTTCGCCGAGGCGGGCCTGACCCCGGCGGACGTCGACGAACTGCTCCCCGAACTGGTGGAGTTCGCGCGCCGGCCGCGGACCTCCGCGGAGATGCTGGCCTGGACCGAGGATCGGCTCGGCGCGGAGCGGCGGGACGGCGCGTGGTGGGGGCTGAAGGGGTACGCGCCGCTGCACCACGCCCCGACCGGAGCCACCTGGTCCTTCGGCCCCCGCCCGTCGTTCGTCACGGCCGGAGCCGGAGCCGGAGCCGGAGCCGGAGGCGCAGCCGCATCGGACCCCGCAACCGACCCCGGCCCCGACCACGTGCCCGTTCCCCTCCCCGTTCCCGTTCCCCTCCCCGTTCCCGTACCGGCGAGCCGGGAGGCGGAGCCGGGAGCGCTGTGCGCCCTGATCCTGCGCTACCTGGCCGGGTTCGGGCCCGCGTCCGCCGCGGACGTGGCGCAGTTCGCCATGGTGCGGCGGACGGACGCGCACGCGGCGCTCCGAGCCCTCGACGGCCTGGTGGAGCCGCTCCGGGGGCCCGCCGGCGAGACGCTGTTCGACCTTCCGGGCGCCTCCAGGCCGCCCGCCGACATTCCCGCGCCGCCCCGGCTCATGGCCATGTGGGACAGCACCCTGCTGGCCTACGCCGACCGCAGCCGGGTGATACCCCCCGCCTACCGGCCGCTGGTGATCCGGCGCAACGGCGATGTGCTGCCGACCCTGCTGGTGGACGGCCACGTCGCCGGAGTGTGGCGTCCGGTGGACGGCCACGTCGAGGCCACGGCCTTCCACCCCCTGTCGTCCGCCGACTGGGACGGACTGGCCGAGGAGGCCCGCTCCCTGACCGCCCTCCTCGCCGGCCGCGATACGGCCGTCTACCGCCGGTACCACCACTGGTGGTCGAAGCTCCCCGAGGCCGAGACGCGTCTCCTCCGGCCGTAGTCCACGAAACCGGGGACACCGGGGGACCGGAACCGGGCGCGACGCAGCAGCCCCGCGCCGGGCGGGCCCGGTGTTCTCCGCGGGCGCCGTGGCGCACCATGATGGTTCCATCGGCCTGCGTGGTACGGAACGCGCGACCCCGCACGGCCATGTCCGCGAAACCCGGGGGTGAACCGCACACCATGACCGAAGCACCGCCCGACATCGAGGAACTGGCCGCGACCGTTCTCGCCGTGGCCGCCGGACGGGGGCGAGCCGTCCTGCTCGGCATCGACGGCCCCGGCGCCTCCGGCAAGAGCACCCTTGCCGCGCTGCTCGCCGAGCGGCTCGGCCCGGCCGCCGTCGTCCACATCGACGACTTCCACCGCCCCTCGACGGAACGCCACCGCGCCGAACCCCTGTCCGTCGCCGCCCACTTCGACCTGCGGCGGCTCCACGAGCAGGTACTGCGCCCCGCCGCCGACGGCGCCGCGGTGCGCTACCAGCGCTACGACTGGGACCGGGACCGCCTCACCGGGTGGACGTCACTTCCGCCCGGCACCCCGCTCGTCGTGGAGGGAGTCCACGCCCTCCACGCGGATCTGCGCCACGTCTACACCTACCGGGTGTTCTGCGACGCACCCCGGCAGTTGCGCCTGAGCAGGGGACTCGAACGGGACGGCGAGGAGGCCCGCTCGCTGTGGGTCGACGAGTGGATGCCGGCCGAGGACCGCTACCTCGCCGCCCACGCCCCGCACCGCCACGCGGACGTCGTCCTCGGCACCCCACCGGACCTCCCGGGCCCGGAGTGCACGGACAAGGACACCTCCACGGACACCTCCACGGACGCCGGCAAGGACACCCGTACCGACCAGGACTTGTCCGGGCCGTCGCGCCTGCCCGGTTGGCGGCGGAGCGGGTGGCCGGGTCCTGCCGATTGCCGGCCGCCCCCGCCGCCCCCGCCGCTCCGTGCGATCAAGGCGTTCCGGGACGACGACAGGGGCGGTCGACGTGGTGTCGACCGCCCCTGCCCTACCGCTCCCGCACTACGACTGCTGCGGTCCTACTGCTCCACGACCGCCGGCCTTGCGCTGCCGGCGAGGCTTCAGTTGGTGCCGAAGTGCGCGAACTCCGCCCACTCCTTCTCGCCCTGGCTCGCGCAGGTCGAGGTGTAGGCGGGACCGAACGCGGCCGGCACGGCGGCGGCCGACGAACAGGTGGACGCGAAGCTCTTGTGCCCGCCCGAGAAGTAGTCGCTCTCGACGCCGTCGTTCGCAAGGGCAGCGCCGGCGCCACCCAGCAGGATGCCCGCGGCCAGGACGGAGGCGGTGAGGGCAGAGCGCATACGCATGATTTCTCCCAAGAGGATCTTTGGATGACGCGCCAGGAATGGTGCGCGTCGGCCGGTTCAACGTCACGGAAAGGTCACGGGAAACGGCACTTCACTCCAATGGCCCGCACCGCTCCTGACAGGGCCTGCGCCGTCCGTGTCCTCCCCGCTCCGGACGGGCCGGCGGGGCTGTCGCGTCAGTCCCGCAGGAGCAGCACCACGGCGGCCAGCACGACGGCCAGCGCGAGGGCGAGGACGCCGTAGGACACCCGGTGGTGACGCAGCACCGGCAGGAACCGGTCCACGGCGAAGCGGCCCGGGCCGGTGAGGGCGAGCGTGACGGCGGCGGCGGTGATCAGGGCCTCGAACTCGATCCCCTCCATGCCGACCACGTCGCCGGCCCACTTGGTGGTGATGGCATTGATCATGATGCCGACGACGGCGGCGGCCGACAGGGGGGTCAGGAGACCGAGGATCAGCCCCACACCGCCCAGCGTCTCGGTCAGGCCCGCGATCACGGCCATGGTTTCGCCGGCCGGGTACCCGGCCTTGCCGAAGAACATGCCCGTGCTCTTGACGCCGGGGCCGTCGAACCACCGGAACAGCTTCTGGGTTCCGTGGACGAACATGATCGCGCCGAGCACGAGGCGTAGGACGGGCAGGCCGACGTCGAACGGGGTGGTGGTGTTGCGGGTTCCGGCGAGGGGGGCGACGGGGTAGGCGGTCGTGGCCATCGTGGACCTTTCTGTCGGGGAAGTGCTGCCAGCCGTGCCCACAGTGACGAAAGATCGCCTGAAATGCCCGGTACGGTGATGTGCGAGTCGCCGTCCACCCCCGCCCCCGCCCCGGACCGCCCCCTCACCCCCCGGGGCCTCACACCGACGGCCGCGAACCGCCCCGTCGGCGGCGGATGCTCACCGCGGCCGCCGCTGCCAGCAGCATCCCGAGTGCGCCGGGCAGGACCAGGGCTCCCGGGGCGCCGCTGAAGGAGACCAGGGCGACGAGGGGCAGGCCCGCCACGAGAACCGCGGGCGCCGTGCGCAGGCGGGCGAACGCCGGCCGCCCGACCACAAGCAGCCCGGCCGCCACCGGTACGGCCGAGCGCAGCCCGTCGAGCGGGTGGGGCAGCTGCCATCGCGCCGACGCGACGACCAGGACCGCGGTGGCGGCCAGCGCACCGGCGACCGCGGCCGCCGTGCGCAGGCGCGGCGTCGGACGCAGGTCGGGCGGACAGAGCGCGGGCAGGAGCGCGAGCAGGAGCAGCGGGCCACCGGTGACGGCCGCGAACTCCACGCCCATGCCCGGTCGGAACGCCTGCGCGGCGAAGGTGGCGGCGCTGCCCGCAAGTGCGGTCCACGCCCCGACGCCCCAGCGGCCGGTCAGGGCCACCACGGCCCCCACGAGCGCCACGACGGCGCCCAGTCCCCGCAGGACCGTGAGGTCGACCTGCGCGGCCGGGTCGCCCAGGGTGAAGGGGGCGACCATCAATCCGGTGGAGGACAACGCGTGCACACCGACCGCGAGCACCGCGAACGGCGCCACGGCCGCCAGGAACCGTCCGGCGCGTCCGGTCGAGCCCAGGCCGAGCCGCATGCGCAGCGCGTGCCCGGCGACGTCGCCCGCCTCGCGCAACCGTGCCGTCCGGCCCGCGCCCTCGGTGGCCTCGCGGTAGGCGTCGGCGATCTCCTCGCCGAACTCCCGGCGGTATCCGGCCGGGTACAGCTTCACGAGCGCGGTCACGCGGTCACCGCCGAACCGAGACCGTCGATGCCGCCCGGCGCGCCCAGCCCCAGACGACGGGTCGCCTCCTGGGCGGTACGTGCGATCCTGGCCGCCTCCACGGCCAGGACCTCGCGCCCGCGCGGCGCCAACGCGTAGCTGCGCCGTCTGCGCCCGTCGACCACCTCCTCCTCGTGGACGGCGATGAGTTCCTGTTCGAGGAGCCGCTCCAGGGCCCCGTACAGGGTTCCGGTGCGCATCTTCGTGAGGCCCTGGGAGATCTTCTCGACCTCCTGGGCGATGGCGTACCCGTGGCGTGGCGCGTCGGCGATGGCGGTGAGGATCAACAAGGTCGGCTCGCGCAATGGTTGTTCGTTCACGAAGATCACGATAGCTCGGTCACCGACATATGTCGATGGCCGAGCTATCGGAACGTCCGGCCCGTGCGCGAGGGCGGTTCGCGGCGACCGGTCCCAGCGGCGGGCGTCCACCACCGCGGGGAGCTCGCCGCTCGTCGGGCCGTGGTCCAGGGACCCGCCGTCGACCGCCTCGACCATCAGGTCCAACAACCCCTCCGACACGGCCGACCGGAGCTCCGGACGCCCGGTCCCGCGCTTGCCCACCGTCGAGCCTGATCTGCAACTCCTCCCGGTGTGCGCCCTGTTCGTCGGCCGGCGCGAGGAAACACCGGTGGTCGAGCTCCAGGACGGAGAAGAAGCTGACGAAGCCGGCGCACCTGCCGCCGCAGTGGAACAGGTTGGCCGTACGGTCCCCGACCGGGTCGTAACCGGCGCCGTGCATCCGGGTGCCGTGGTCGTCGTAGCTGAACACCGACAGGGGGGCGCGCCGGTGCTGCCACCGCTGCGGAAGTACAGCTCGGCGTCGGCCCGCGCCGACTTCCTCGCCGACCCCTGTACGTCCTCCTTGCCCGGCAGAGGGCCCGCGGGCCCCGACAGGACGACCGGCGCGGCCAGGACGGTGCGCGACAGGTCGGCGATGTCGGTCACGGAGCCCGGGGCGGCGGCGCACACCTTCGTCGAGATGTCCGACGGATACGACCTGTAGGGCACGTGTCGGCTCCGACCGGGCCCACAATGAACCCATGTGGTCACGACTGGTGTTCGGGGACGGGTTGCGGGCCGAGCTGGGAACACCGAGGAACCCCCGCAGGCTGGGCAGCAGCCCCCGTTCGCGCGTGTGGCGCGTCGAGTTGCCCGGGGCGACGGCGGTGGTGAAGCAGCTCGTCGACGGCCCGCAGGCCGACGACCGGTACGCCCGCGAGGTCACCGCCCTACGGCTCGCCGCCCGCGCGGAGACCCCGGTGGCGCCCGCGCTCCTGGCCGCCGATCCCGCCGCACGCGTCCTCGTACTCGAACACCTGGATCATCGACCGCCCCCCGAGGACTGGGCCGTCGGATACGCGTCGGCACTGGCACGCCTGCACGCCACCGCCGGCCCCGCGGACGCGGGGACCCTGCCCCGATGGCGGGGCCCGGACAGCGCCGACATCGACTCGTTCCTCGCGCTGGCCGAGACCCTCGGCACCCGGGTCGCCCCCGGCGTCCGCGGGGAACTCGACGCACTGGTGGACCGACTCGGGCGGGCTCCCGGCCATTGCCTGCTGCACGGCGACCCCTGTCCCGGGAACGACCTCCACACCCCCGGCGGGACCCGGTTCGTCGACTTCGAACAGGCTTCACTGGGCAGCGGCTTGATGGAGCTCGCCTACCTGCGCATCGGATTCCCCACCTGCTGGTGCGTCACGGCGACGCCGACGGCGCTGCTGGAACGCGCGGAGAGCGCCTACCTCGCGCAATGGCGCAACGCGACCGGCTCGGAGATCGGGGCCGCCGAGTTGCGGGACGGTCTCGCCGACGCCTGCGCCGGGTGGCTGCTGCGCGGCGACGCGCTCGTCGAGCGGGCCCGTCGCGAAGGCCCCGACCACCTGGCCCGGATACCGCGCCGGGACTGGAAATGGGGCACGGCTACGGCGCGCCAACGGCTCGTCCACCGGCTGGGGGTGGTCGCCCGGACGGCCGCCGATCGGCCCGCTCTCACCGGAGTGAGCGGCTTGGCGGGCGCCATGCGACGACACGCCTTCCTTCGGCGGCCCGCACTCCGGCCGGTGCCGACAAAACGGCCGTAGTACCCGCCCGCCAGGGCGGTTCATGATCCCCGTCCGAAATTCCGTGCTCGTTGCTCTCTGGTGATGGGCGGTTCCGCCGTGTAGCTTCAGCTCAGCTGTCGTGGTTCGCAGTTCCTGCCCGCGCCCTGGCGTGGGCGTTTTGCTGTGCAGTGCCGGACCAGGGCGATCACCTCCGGGTCCGCGCGGTGCGGATCCGACATCGACTGAGAGGCATGACCATGGCCAGCGGAACCGTGAAGTGGTTCAACTCCGAAAAGGGCTTCGGCTTCATCGCGCAGGACGGCGGCGGTCCCGACGTCTTCGCGCACTACTCGAACATCAACTCCACCGGCTACCGCGAGCTCCAGGAAGGCCAGGCCGTGACCTTCGACATCACGCAGGGCCAGAAGGGCCCGCAGGCGGAGAACATCACCGCCGCCTGATCCACGTCGCAGGTGGTCAACCGCCCCGGAGCCCACGGCTCCGGGGCGGTCCCGCATCCAGGGTCCGCATCCAGGGTCCGCATCCACGGTCCGGATCCGTCGGACCGGTACCCGACCCGGTCGGGAGCCGCTCGGAGCCCCCTTGAGGGCCGATCGCGAGCCGTCTCCGGGCGAAGCCCCTGCGCCGGGCGCCGTGGGGGTGGCACCATCCGTGCCATGGCAGATGACAGCGGCGCCGCCTTCGAGGTGGGCCAGACGGGACTCATCGTCCCGATCCCCGAGGCGGAGCCGATCCTGCGGGGGTGGCGGGACCGGCTCGATCCGTCGGCCGAGGCCGGGGTACCGGCGCACGTCACCGTCCTCTATCCGTTCCTCGGCGCGAGCCGACTGGACGCGCGGGTGGACTCCGCCCTCGCGGACCTGGTGGGACGCCACCCCGCTTTCGACCTGCGGTTCGCGACCTGCGGGCGCTTTCCGGACGTGCTGTACCTCGTGCCCGAGCCCGACGAGCCCCTGCACCGGCTCACCCGGTCGATCGTCGAACGCTGGCCCGAAGCCCCGCCCTACGGAGGCCGGTTCACCGAGACGGTGCCGCACCTGACCGTCGCCCAGGGCCGGCAGGAACCCGTTCTGGACGCCATCGAGGCCGACCTCGCCGGCACGCTCCCGTTCACGTCGCACGTGACGGCCGTCGAGCTCATGGTGTACGACGGGACGCGATGGCGGGAACGGGCGTCCTACCCGCTCGGCGGCTGAGCCGGGTCCGGGTCGGCGCCCTCAGTCGGAGAAGCGGCCGCAGAGCCAGTTGCCCGGTTCCGCGGGGTCGTCGCTGGTCCAGAACTGGAGCCAGAGCTGAGCGAACTCCTCCCGACCGAGGTGGCCGTCGCCGTTCAGGTCGAGGAGCTCGAAGACGCCCGTGAGGTCCGTGGGCTGCCCGTTCCACGTCTCGACGAGACCGCGGTGCTCCTCCGGGGAGATGCGGCCGTCGCCGTTGGCGTCCACGGCGTCGAAAACGGTGTCCGCCGTCGCGGTGACGTCCGACACCATCGCGGGGAGCTGATCGACGAGGGAGAGCAGTTCACCCATGTCGACCGCACCGTCCCCGTTGGCGTCCCCCGCTTCCAGCAGCGCCGCCCACCAGCCCATCAACAGGGCCTCCACCCGCCTGCGCAGATCCGTTCCCGGCCCCACCCCGGGCAGCCGGCTCCACCGGTCGACCAACGCGGTGAAGTCCTCCTCCCGCAGGTAGCCGTCACCGTCCGCATCGAACGCGGCGAACATCCCCCTGAGCTTTCGCTCCTGAAACGCACTGGCCACGAGCGGCCTCCCTCGACGCCGAACCGAACCGTGAACGCCGCCCGATTCCGAGCGGATCGGCGGGCGGCGGCGCCGGTAACTATAGGTCGGCGCGCACATCCGCTCCCACGAGTACAAATGGGCGAGCGTTCACCCCTCCGACCGTGAACCGCCGACGCGAAACCACGCCGCGGGTCGGGCGGGCCCACGGGCTCGCGGGCCCGGTCGTGCATCGGTCGGGTATCGGTGAGCGCTTGGTCGTGCATCGATCCGGGGGTGCGGGGCGTGTTCGCCGTGGGACGCGGTCACCACACCGATGTCTGCCATATCGTTCCTGACAGGTCGCCGCCCACCACCCACCGCTCGTCCGTCCCGCCGTCCGACCAGGAGCCGTCCGCCCGTGTCCTCGCCCGCCCACCCCCCGGCCTCCCCGCAACCCGTGCGCGTGCTGCTGGTGGAGGACGACGACCTGATGCGCCGGTCCTTCACCGTCGCCCTGGAGCGGTACGGCTACCTGATGCGGACCGCCGCGGACGGGCTCACCGGGCTGGAAATCTTCCGCGACGAGGACTTCGACCTGCTGGTCCTCGACGTGATGCTGCCCGGCCTCGACGGCATCGGCCTGTGCCGCAGGGTCCGCGAGACCAGCCTGGTGCCCGTCCTGATGATGTCCGCACGGGGCGACGGGCTCGACGTCGTCGCGGGTCTGGAGGCCGGCGCCGACGACTACGTCGTCAAACCCGTCGACACCTTCGTGCTCGTGGCCAGGATCCGCTCGCTGCTGCGGCGGGCGACGTACGCACCGACTCGCGCCCCCGGGCCGCCCGCCGCCCAGGAGCCGCCACCGGCCGAGGGCGAGCTGCTGGTCTTCGGGGACCTGACCATCGACACCGGCGGTCTGGAGGTGCGCGTCGCCGGCAGTCCGGTGGCGCTGACCCCGACCGAACTGAAGCTGCTGCTGGAGTTCGCGGCCCGCCCGGGGATCGTCCTGGAACGGCACACGCTGCTGCGCGACGTGTGGGAGTACGGCTGGGACGGCGACAGCCGGGTCGTGGACCTGTGCGTGCAGCGGCTGCGCGGCAAACTGGGCCGCGACCGGATCGAGACGGTCCGCGGCTTCGGCTACAAGCTCAGGCGCTGACGCCGTGCCGCCCTCCGTCCCCGGCCCGGGCCGGCGCCGCGTTCCGCTGCGCTGGAAGATCGCCGCGCTCGCCGCGGCCACGGCATGCCTGGTCGTGGCCGCCGTGGGCGTACTGGTCCACCTGTGGACCGCGCAGGACATCCACCAGCGGGCCCGGGCGCAGGCCCTCAACACCCTGTACGCGGCCATGGACGTCCACCGGCGCACCGGAGCACTGACGGACGGCGCGGAACTCGACCCTCCCGCACTGCCCGCGTCCCTGCGGCACCCTGCGGACGGCGACCGCCACACGGCCGAGGACGACCACGTCGACGGGAACCTCGGGCCGAGCGTCTGGGCCGCCCAACGGGTCGGCGGACCGGGCAGCGCGGTACTGGCCTACCGCGTCAACATGAGCCCGGACCTGCACGATCTGCGACGCCTCGACGTGACCATGGTGCTGGCGTCGCTGCTCGCACTCGCGGCCGCCACCCCCCTGGCCGTGTACGGAGCGGGACTGCTGGCCCGGCGACTGCGCCAGGTCTCCGAGACCGCGGGCCGGATCTCCGCGGGGGACCTGGACGCCCGGACCGGCCCCACCGGGGGACGCGACGAGGTGTCCGACATCGCCGCCACCGTCGACCTGATGGCCGACACCCTCAGCCGACGCCTGCGCAACGAACGCCGGTTCACCGCGGACGTGGCCCACGAACTGCGCACCCCCGTCGGCGGGCTGCTCGCCACCGTCGACCTGCTGCCCGCGGGCGAGACGGAGGACCTGCTCCGGGCGCGGGTGCGCGACCTGCGGGGCCTGGTGGAGGACCTGCTGGAGATCTCCCGGCTGGACGGGGGAACCGAGCAGCCGGTCCGCGTCCGCGTCCCGCTCGGCGCCGTCGTCACGGAAGCCGTGGCACGGACCGGCCTGGAGACGGAGGTCACCGTCACCGCCCCCGGGACCGCACCGGCGGTGGAGACCGACCCGCGTCGCCTCGAACGCATCGTCGGCAACCTCGTCCTCAACGCGCACCGGCACGGAGGAACCCCGGTGCGGGTCACCGTCGAGGGGCGGACCGTCGTCGTGCTCGACCACGGCCCCGGCTTCCCCGCCGACCTGCTGCGCGACGGCCCCCGCCGCTTCCACACGGGCGCCACCGAGCGCGGCTCGGGCCACGGCCTGGGGCTGACCATCGCCCTGGGACAGGCCCGGGTCCTCGGGGCCGACCTGCTACTGGACAACGCACCGGACGGCGGCGCCGTCGCCACCCTGCGGCTCCCCGCCTGACGGCCCCCGCCCGACTGCTACGTGGCCGAGCGGCAGCCGATACACGACGGCCCGGACGCCGATACGTTCCCCGGACACCCTTCGAAGTGCACGCGTCGCACCCCGCGCACCTCGCGCACCGCGCGTCTTCCGCACCTGAAGCACCGAAGTGGAGCCCCCGTGACCGTCGACCCCTTTGTCCCGCACACGCCGTTCCCCCCGCACGCGACGGCGACCGGCACCGCGGCCGCCGGCACTACCGACCTGTCGAAGGTCTACGGCAGCGGCGACACCCGCGTCGTCGCCCTGGACCGGGTCAGCGTCTCCTTCCGGGAGGGCGGGTTCACCGCGATCATGGGGCCCTCCGGGTGCGGCAAGTCCACCTTGATGCACTGCGCCGCCGGCCTCGACTCGTTCACGTCCGGATCCGCCCGGATCGGCACGACCGAACTCGGCACGCTCGGCGACCGGCAGCTGACCCAACTGCGCCGCGACCGGATCGGGTTCATCTTCCAGGCGTTCAACCTGCTGCCGACGCTGACCGCGCTGGAGAACATCACGCTGCCGCTGACCATCGCCGGGCGCCGCCCCGACCGCCAGTGGCTGGACCGCGTGGTGTCCATGGTCGGCCTCTCGCAGCGTCTCGGGCACCGGCCCGGACAACTGTCGGGCGGGCAGCAGCAGCGGGTCGCGGTGGCCCGGGCCCTGGTCTCCCGCCCCGCGATCATCTTCGGCGACGAGCCCACCGGGAACCTCGACTCCCGTTCCGGGGCGGAGGTGCTCGGTTTCCTGCGCGACTCGGTGCGCGAGCTCGGCCAGACCGTCGTCATGGTCACCCACGACCCCGTCGCCGCCGGCTACGCGGACCGCGTGGTGTTCCTCTCCGACGGTCGGCTGGTCGACGAGATGACGCAGCCGACCGCGGACCGGGTGCTCGACCGGATGAAGGCGTTCGACGCCCGCTCCCGCTCCCGCACCGGCTGACACCGGGCCGACGGCGACTGAAGCCGGCCGACACCGGCAGACGCCGCCCCACTCCCACGGACGCAGGACGACACCGACTGACGCCGGACGGCTCCCACGGACGTCGGACGCCCGACGACGGGCGTCGACGGGCCGTCGTCGCCGGCCGCGCCGTCCCCCCGGTCCCGACCGAAAGCCACCCGCTCGCAGTTGCCGAGCCCACATCCCAGGATCCGCACCCCATGTTCCGTACCGCCCTGCGCAACGTGTTCGCGCACAAGGCCCGCCTGCTGATGACCGCGTTCGCGGTCATGCTCGGCGTCACCTTCGTCTCCGGGAGCCTCGTCTTCGGCGACAGCCTGAGCCGGGCCACCGCCGCCCGGGCGACCGACGGCTACGAACGCCTCGCCGTCAGCGTCTTCCCCGAAGGGGCCCCCGCCGGCGGGGGACCGGCCGGCGTCGACGCCGCCACCGTCGCCACCCTGGCCAAGGTTCCGGGCGTCGCCCGCGCCGCGGGCCGGGTCGACGGCTTCGCCGCCGTCGCCGGCCGCGACGGCCGCCCGATCGCGAACGACACGTCCCACCGGGGCGGCAACTTCGCCCCGGGGGCGAACGGCACCGACACCGCCTACCGGTTCGTCCGGGGCTCCGGCCCCACGGGCGACCACACCATCGCCCTCGACGAGGCCACCGCCAGGAAGGGCGGCCACCGGGTGGGCGACAGCGTACGAGTCGGCACCAACCAGGGCGCCTCCTCCTACACCCTCAGCGGAATCTTCCGCACCGACGGGACCAAGCTGCCCTCCGGCGGCAGCCTGACGCTGTTCGACGAGGCCACCGCGCAGCGGCTCTTCCTCCAGCCCGGCCGCTACGCGACCGTCGAGGTGACGGCCGCGCCCGGCACCGACACCGTGCAGCTCCTGGCCCGCGTCGAATCGGTGCTCCCCCCGAACACAGGCGCCGCCACCGGAGCGCAGCTCGCCCGGATCCAGGAGAACCTCGCCACCAACGACAGCGACACGATGAGCCAGATCCTGCTGGGGTTCGCGGCGGTCGCCCTGTTCGTCGCCACGTTCCTCATCTCCAACACCTTCACCATGCTCGTCACCCGACGGACCAGGGAGCTTGCCCTCATGCGGGCCGTCGGAGCGACCCGCAAACAGGTACGACGCATCCTGCTGGCCGAGTCCCTCCTCGTCGGCGCCCTCGCCTCCGTGGCCGGCCTCGCCGCCGGTACCGGGGTCGCCGCCCTGCTCAGGACGGTCTTCGCGTCCTCCGACGCCCCGTCCGGCCCGCTGGTCCTCACCCCGGGCACCGTGATCACGTCGCTGCTCGTCGGCACCGCGCTGCCCACGATCGCCGCATGGCTTCCGATCCGCCGGGCCATGGCCATCCCGCCCGTCGCCGCGCTCGGCGCGGCCGAGCCCGCGGCGCCCGCCCGCACGGGTTCCCTGCGCACCGGCCTCAGCGCCGCCCTGCTGCTCACCGGCGCCGCCGCCTCGCTGTACGGGGCGCTCGCCGCGGGCAAGGACGCCCGAACCGTCATCGGCCTGGGGGCGGTCCTCACCCTGACCGGGACGATCGGCTTCATCCCGCTGCTGTCCAGGCCGTTCGTCGCCCTGCTCCGGCCGCTGCTGACCCGCCTCCACCCGGTGCACGGCGACCTCGCCGCCCGGAACACCGTGCGCGACCCGCGTCGTACCGGCGCCACCGCCGCCGCGCTCGCCATCGCGCTGACCCTCGCCACGGGGCTCTCCGTGCTCGGGGCATCCGCCGCCCAGTACCTCGACCGGGCGACCACGCACGACTTCGCCGCCGACTACCTGATCAAGCCCGCCGAGGGCGGCATGCGGATGACCCCCGCGACCGCGGAGCCCCTGAAGAAGCTGCCCGGCGCCGCGTTCAGCCCGCTCAACCAGTCCACCGCGTACCAACTGGCGGGCGTCCCGTCCGTACTGACCGGCGTCGACCCCGCAACCATCGGCCGGCTGCTCCGCTACGACGTGATCGAGGGCTCCCTCGACTCCCTCGCCCAGGGCCGGATCGCCGTGGCCGACTTCAAGGCCGAGAAGGCGGGCTGGCACGTCGGCCAGACCCTCCCCCTGCGGCGTGAGGACGGCGGGCAGGGCAACGTCACCATCGGCGCCGTCTACCGGGCGGACGAGCAGAGCAACCTGCTGCCCAGCATCACCGCCCCCGACGCACTCGTCGCCCGCTACGACCCCAACCCGAGCACCGCGGCGATCCTGCTGGCCGCGGACGGCGGTCCCGGCCCGACCGCCCTCGGGAACGTCACCCGCGCCCTCGGCGACAACCCCGCCCTGGCCGTCCTCGACGAGCCCGGCATCCGGGAGCAGGAGAGCGGGTCCATCGGGGAGCAGCTCAACGTCTTCTACGCCCTGTTGAGCATGGCCCTCGTGATCGCCGCGCTCGGCATCGCCAACACCCTCGCCATGTCCGTCCTCGAACGCCGCAAGGAGATCGGGACCCTGCGGGCCCTCGGCATGGACCGTTCCGGGATCACCCGCATGATCCGACTGGAGGCCCTGCTCCTCGGCGGACTCGGCGCCGGCCTCGGTACCGCCCTGGGCGTCTTCCTGGGCTGGGCCCTCGGGCGCACCCTCCAGGAGAGCGTCGTCGGCTACACGTTGGTGATTCCGTGGGGGCGCCTCGCCCTCGGCGTACTCATCGCTCTGGCCGGCGCGCTCCTCGCCTCGCTCTGGCCGGCACGCAGGGCCGCCCGCGTCGACATCCCCGCGGCGACGGCGGCGCAATGACAGGGCCGCGCCGGCGGGGGAGGGACGGTTGAGGGGCACGGCGGCCGGCCGAGCCGGCCGCCGGCCCGAACGGGGGCGGGGCGGTCAGGCGGGCGGGCCCGTCCGGTGGGCGGTGAGGAGCAGGTACTCCCACTCCATCACCCCGTCGCGGGTGTTCTCCTCGGCCAGCGCGTCCAGTTCGCCGTCCAGCGCCGCCACCCGGTCCGCGTCGTCCCCGAGGGCACGGTAGACCGCGATCGTCGGCCCGTAGCAGGCCTTGAAGAAGGTGCGGAAGGCTCCCGGCTGCGGAAAGGCGTCGATGCGCACGGTGCGACGTTGGGCGTCGACGTCCGTGACGCGGTCGCCGAGGAGCCCGTACACGTGCTCCTCCTCGCCCCAGAGGGGCGGCGGCCGGGCTCCCGGCGGTGGGGGCGGAGCGTACGGCTTCATCGTCGCGAACATCCGGCCGACGAACCCCTGCGGCGTCCAGTTCGCCAGACCCACCGTCCCGCCGGGGCGGCAGACGCGCACCAGTTCGTCGGCGGCGGCCTGGTGGTGCGGGGCGAACATGACCCCGAACGAGGACATCACGACGTCGAACTCCGCGTCGGCGAAGGGCAGGTGCTCCGCGTCCGCCTCGCGCCACTCCAGGTCGGCCCCACGCACCCCGGCCAGGTTACGGCCGATTTCGAGCAGCTCGGGGGTGAGGTCGCTGGCCACGACGTCCGCCCCCGCGAGGGCGGCGGGGATGGCGGCATTGCCGGCGCCGGCCGCCACGTCCAGTACCCGGTCTCCCTGCCGCACCCCGCACGCCCCGACGAGTTCGGCACCCACCTCCGGGATGACGTGCGAAGCGACGGACGGATAGTCGCCCCAGGCCCACATGGCCCGGTGGCGGGCCTTCAGCGCGCGATCGGCCCCGACCGCGTCGTTCCCCTCGGACATGACCCACCTCCAGGGCTCGGACAGCCTCCATCCGAGCGTATGCGTCACGGGCCGGGGGCGCAGTCCGACCGCCCCGGCCCGAGCCGGGAGCAGGTGGCGGCAGGGCCTGCCGCCACCTCCGGGCCGTGCGCCCTCCGGACGAAGGAGCGGGTGACCGGATCGCCCCGGCAGGAGCGCGCCCGACTCCCCGCCGCTTCGGTTTTCGGTCAATTCCACTTCGTTTTGGCCGAGTTGGCCCGACTGATGCCCATTCAGGCAAATCTGACCGAAGATCATCCATCTTCCCGCGCTCCGTCCCCGCATGATTCTCACGGACGCCCGGCAGGCGCCGGCCGAGGGCGGCACGCAGCCGTCGGCAAGCAGTGTGGGAGGGGCGGAAGTGATACACGTACTGGTCGAACGCGACGAAGTGCTCCGGGCCGCGGCCACCGCACTGGACCGGGCGCGCACCGGCAGGGGCAGCTGGCTGATGCTGGCCGCACCGCCCGGCCGGGGCCGCAGCGCGGTCCTCGACGCCGTCGTCCGAGGCGCGAGCGCCGACGACGGCGTGCGCGTACGGTCGGCGCGGTGCGCACCCGAGGAGACGGACTTCCCCTTCGCCCTCGTGCGCCAGGTCTTCCCCACCACCCGCGGCATCCCCTTCACCGACCCCGATGGCGGGCAGGAGCAGGAGGTCTTCCACCGGCTGCTGGACCTGCTCGCCCGCAGCGCCGGCGACCGGCCGGTCCTGCTCGCCGTCGACGACCTGCACTGCGCGGATCCCGTCTCCCGCCGCTGGACCGGATACCTGGCCCGCCGGATCGTCGGGTTGCCGGTCCTGCTGCTGGCCACCGCCGAATGCCGTGAGCACACCGATGTCGGCTGGTTGCCCCGGGCCACCGGGGTGTGCCACCCCTTGCCCCCGCTCGGGCCGGAGGCCGCGGCGGGGCTGGCGCGCGACCAGGGGTTGCCGCCCGAACGGCACGCGATGTGCTGGGACGCGACCGGCGGCAACCCGGCCCTCCTCCAGGCCCTCCTCGCCGACCTGACCCACCCCCTGACCCCGCCCCGTCCACCCACCGACCCCTTGAACCGGGGAAGCCGTGCTGCCGGGTCCCTGGGCCCGGTCGGCGCTGCCGGCGGCTCGGGACGCTCTGTCGCAGGCTCCCTGGATCAGGGACGTCCTACTGCCGGTCCCACGGGCCCGGCCGGTCCTTGCGTCGGCGCCGTCGATTCGGGACGTCCTGCTGCCGGTCCCCTGAACCAGGTCGGCTCTTGGGCCGGTGTCGCCGATTCGGGACGTCCTGCTACCGGTTCCCCGGGCCCGGTCGGCTCTTGGGCCGGTGCCGGTGCCGGTGCCGGTGACGCGGGGCGCCTCGACGCGGCCCCCGTCGACCCGGTCGGTCTTCGCACCGGTATCGCCGAGCCGGGATCCGCCGGCGCCGGTTCTCTCGCCCCGGGACGCCCCGCCGCCGGACCCCTCGACCCGGTCGGTCGGGACCCGCGCACTGGCCAGCGCCCCCGGTGCGCGTCGGACTGCGACGGGCCCGGGCTCGTCCGGTACCGCGACGCGATCACCCGCTGGATCCGGCACCGCGCCGACGAGGAGACCCGGCGTACGGTCCTCGCCCTCGCGGCGACCGCCCAGTGCTCCGCCGCCACCGGCCCCGACCTGCTCCGAGAAGCCATGCCGTTGCTGCCGGCCCGGCAGGCGACGGCCCTGCCGGGCACCCCGCTGGCCCGGATGCTCTCCCAGCCGCTCGCCCTCGAAGCCGTGCTGGACGCGGCCGATCCCGCCGAACTGGCGGCCCTGCACACCCGCGCCGCCCGGCTCCTCCACGACGGCGGCGCCCCCGCCCCACAGGTGGCCGCCCGGCTGTTGCGCCTGGACCACCTCCGCGAGGCGTGGATGGCGCGCTGCCTGGAGGACGCCGTCGACGAGGCCGTCCGGGCCGGGCACACCGAGGAGGCCGCCGCGCTGCTGCGCCACGTGCTGCGCGCGCAGCCGACGCCGACCGGGCAACGGCACGCCGCTCTCACCCTGCGCCTGGGATCCCTGGAATTCCCGCACAGCGCCGAGGCCGGCATCCGCAGGCTCCGCGAGGGCCTCGACCTGCACCCCGACCGCCAGGAACGCGCCGCCGCCGCACCCGCCCTCGGCGCGGCCCTCGTCGCCGGCGGCCGCACGGAGAGCGCGCTGAGCGTCCTGCACCGGGCGAGCCACGGCGCCGCCGAGGACGACGAGCTGGTGCACGTCCTGCGCACCGTCACCGCCCTCATCTCCTCGCACGACGCCGTCGCCTGGCGCAACGCCATCGCGGGCCTGCGCGCCCTCGCGCCCACCGCCCCGGCCACCGTCGAACCGCTGGTCTGCGGGCTGATCACCGAGTACGAGACCGGCGCCGGGCTCCTCTCCGCGGCCGAGGTCCTGGCCCGGATCCGGCCCCGACTCGCCGCTGCGCCGGTCCACCCGCTGCTGCGCACCGCCTGGCTGGGCAGCGCCGCCACCCTGTTGCAGTGGGCGGACCGGTTGGAGGACACCCGTACCCTCGCCGAGCAGGCACTTCCCGTACCGCCCGCACGACCGGACCTCACCGACGTCGGCCTGCAGTGCCTGCTGAGCGCCCGGGCGGAGGCCGCGCTCTGGGCCGGGGACTTCCGACGCGTGATCGCCGAGAACACCGAACTCGCCCACACCTGCACCGGACGCGGCATCCGCGCACCCCACCTGGTCTCCATGGTGGCGCTCGCCCGGTACGAACTGGGGCAGCGCGACCAGGCCTGGCAACTGCTCTCCACCCCCGACACCGCCACCGCCGACAGCTCCTGGGAGTGGAACGAACTGCGCCATGCCCGGGCCCTGCTCCACGGGATCGAGGGGCGGTGGGAGGCCGCCCTCGACGACCACCTCGCCTGCGGCACGGGCCAGAGCGCCCGGGACTTCGTCAGCCCCGTGGCCACGCCGTGGCGGTCCGGCGCGGCCCTCGTCCTGGCCCGCCTCGGCCGGGCGGCCGAGGCCCGCGAGCTCGCGGAGGAGGAACTGCACCACGCGCGCCGCTGGGGAACCCCCCGCACGGTCGGCAGGGCGCTGCGGGCCCATGCCGCGGCCGTCGGCGGGCGGCGGGGCCTGGAATCGCTCGTGGAGGCGGCGGCGCTGCTCGAAGGGGCGCCCGCGCCCGTGGAACGCATCGAGACGCTGATCGACCTGGGCCGGGCCCGCGTCGAAGCCGGGTTCGGCCGCCGGGGCCGTGACGACCTGCGCGCCGCCGACGCGGAGGCGGTCCGCCTGCTGCTCCCGTCACCCGGGACCGATGGCGACCCGTACGCCCCGCACGGTCACGCCGGCGTCGCCCCGGGCGGCGCGGGCGCGGGTGAAGGCGCCGTCGCCGGCCCGGAACCCGTGCCGACGGGCCGGCTCCTGCGGGCGACGCGCGCCGCGCTGCGCGCCGCGAACGCCCGTACCACGACCCGGGCGACGACCGGTCCGAGCGCACTCACCGGAGCGGAACGCCGGGTCGTCGACCTCGCCGCCTTCGGACACACCAACGCGCAGATCGGCGAGGCCCTGCACCTGACGCGCCGCACCGTGGAGTCCCACCTCACCAGTGCCTTCCGCAAGCTCGGGGTGAACCGCCGGACCCAACTCGCGGTGGGCCTGGCCGGCACGGACGCCGCCGGGGGAACGCGAGCCCGGTGAGGTTCCGGGGCCCGGAAGGGGGCGGGCTCGTAGGGGTGTCGGGGTGCGGACCACGAGGACGGGCCGGGCTCCGTGTTCGTGGTCTTCCACGATGTGCGCGGACCGGACCGGCGGACAGAGTGGGCACCGCGCCGGACCGGCCCCCGCGGTCCGGCTTCACCTCCCGTCGCCACCGGCGCCGCCGCACCCGCGGCAGGTCCGCGTACGAAAGGCACTCAGCATGAACTTCACGAAGCGCACGTCCGCCCGCTCGGCGCTGGTCGCCCTGATCGCGGTCGCCGGGACGAGCCTCCTTCCCATGAGCACCGCGGAGGCCCGCTCCGCGACGGCTCCCACCGCGCAGACCGCCTCGGACACGAGCGCGAGCCTCGCCCCGAACCAGCTGTGGCAACTGCGCAAGCGGGGGAGCCGGTCCGAGATCGTCAACAACCACAGCGGCATGTGTCTGAAGGTGAAGAGCGGCTCCAACGACAACGGCGCCCCGGTGGTCCAGGCCGAATGCGGCACGGCGAGCGAGGGGCTGTGGAAGTCGGAGGTCACGGACGGCGGCAACTTCATCCAGCTGCGCAACGCCAACTCCGGCAAGTGCCTCGACATCTCCGGGGGCAGGGCGACCCGGGGCGCCAAGATCGTCCAGTGGGACTGCAACGGCGGTCTGAACCAGAAGTGGTGGGACACGGACAACATCGACGGCGACAACGGCTACTGGATCAGCGGCACCACCCCCAGCGGCGCCCCCACCTGGATGTGTCTCGACATGCCCGGCCGCAGCACCAGCTCCGGCACACAGGCCGCCATGTGGGAGTGCTCCTAGGGTGTGGGGGTGGACTCCCGTCGGCCCCCGGCGACGACGGGTGTCCACCGACAGGCCCCCCGGGCCCCTGCCCGGCAGGGGAGGGCAGGAGCACGGGCGGGCACCCGACGGGAGCCGCCGGCCCGCGGGGAGTCGAGCTGCGGCCGTCGGCCGCCTCGTCCCCGTCGGCCGCCGCCTCCCAGCCGGCCGGGACCGCGGCATGCGGCACCCGGTAGCCCGAACGGCGGGACCCGGACGCCCGGGTGCCCGGTTGCCGGGTTGCCCGGCTGATCCGCACGTTCCGTGCCCGTGCCCGTGCCCGTGCCCGTGCCCGCGCCCGGGCCCGGAACGGGAAATCCGAACCCGGCCCAGGTGGCGGCGATTTCGCCGTGCGCCCCCCCGTCAGACCCCGGGCCGGGGCGCGGCTCCGGTGTAGCGGCGCACGATCATCTCCAGGTAGTCCACGTGTGGTCCCGCCAAGGCCGCCAACTCGTCCGGGCAACGCACGAACGCGATCGCGTCGAGCTCGGGTTCGCGGCCCTCCGCGCGCTCCGCCGCCACCAGCGCGGCGAACCGCTCGCGCAACTCCGCCTCCGGCCGGGGCGGCGCGAGGTGGGTCAGCCCGACACTGCCGTGCGCGCCGCGGGTGGCCGCCCACAGCCGCAGGTCCGACGGTTCGACCTCGACCCCGATCTCCTCGACCAGTTCACGTGCCGCCTGACCGCCCAGCGAGGCCTCGTCGAGCACCTCACCGGCCCCGGGCGGCTCGACGGCTCCGCCGGGCAACTGCCACCGTCCGGGGGTGGCGGTCGAGGCCGACATCCGCGCAACGAAAACCCGTCCCTCGTCGGTCGGTTGTACCGCGTTCACGAACAGGGACGGTAGCTTCCGCGCACCGGGCACCCGGCGCAACGCCCGGTGCCGGTACATCACCGCGGCCCAGCGCAGGAACAGCGTGTCGGGATCGATCCGTCGGAATTCCACGCACCCCACCACCGGCCCGTCGAACAGCGCCGGGTTGGCCTGCACGGCCCGCTCCCACTCACGGTCCCGTGCCGCTTCGAGGGCGGGGGACAGGGTGGGGGCCGCGCCCTCGGCGAGCCGAACGCGGCGAACGTCGTGGATTTCCGGGCCCGAAGGCGGAGTCTCGGTCACCCGCCCCATCGTAGGGGCGCCGACCCGTGTCTCCGCGGACCCGGAACGCGCCCGCCGGGCGCGGCACGGAGGCTCGTGCGGGGCCGTTCCTTCAACTTTCCTGATTGCGGGGCCCCTTGGGGGTGGCGCACCTACGATCAAGCGCATGAGACCAGTGATCGCCCCCCTGCCGGGAGGTGCGCCCGCGCAGCTCGGTGGGCACCGGATCCTGGGGGTGCTCGGGTCCGGGGGCATGGGTACGGTCTACCTGGCCCGGCGCCGCGGCCGTGCCGTCGCCCTCAAGACCATCCGCCCCGAACTCTTCCGGGACGCCGACCTGCGCGCACGGTTCGGTCGCGAGGCCGCGGCGGCGGCGGCGGTGCGCAGCCCCTTCGTCGCGGCGGTGCTCGGCTCCTCGGCCACTGGTCAAGTTCCTTGGCTGGCAGCCGAGTTCATACCCGGGGCCACGCTCGCCGATGCCGTGCTGCGGCACGGTCCGCTGCCGACGCCCGCCGTCCGCGTCCTGGCGGCCGCCCTCGGTAGGGCGCTGACGGCCCTCGGCGGGGCCGGTGTCGTGCACCGCGACCTCAAGCCGTCGAACGTCATACTCGGCTCCGACCGGCCCCGGGTGGTCGACTTCGGGATCGCCCGGGTGGCGGGTGACGCGACCCTGACCGCGACCGGGCAGCGACCCGGAACTCCCGGCTACATGTCGCCCGAGCAGGTCGTGAAGGGGCCCCTCGGACCGCCGAGCGACGTCTTCTGCCTCGGTGCGCTGCTCGTGTTCGCGCTGACCGGCCGGCACGCCTTCTTCGACGGCGACCCGGTCCGCGCCGACTTCCGCATCGCCTACGAGGCCCCCGACCTCGCCGGAGTGCCCTCCGCACTGCTCCCGGTGGTCCGGGGCTGCCTTGAGAAGCGCCCGGCCGACCGGCCCACCGCCGCGCAGGTGACCGGAGAACTCGACCCGCAGGGTGCGGCCCTGCGCCGAGCCACCCGCTGGCTCCCGCCCGCCGTGAGCGCCGACGCCGCCGAGATGCGGCGGGCCGCCGCCGCATTGGGCGCCGGCCCCCGGCTGCCCGCCCGACGTCGGCTCCTCGCCGGCGCCGGCGCGGCCGCGCTCCTCACCGCGACCGGCGCCACGACCCTGCTGCGCCTCGGGGACGCCAACGGCTCCGCCGGGCCCCCCGCACCCCGCTGGAGCGGGCCGCCCGGCACGGTCCCGCAACCGCTGTGGACGTACGACGGCGCCGCCACCGAACCGGCCTTCGGGCCGGTCGGCGCCGACGGGGCCGTGTGCTTCGCGGACGGCGACGGCGGGGTGGCCCTGCACGATCCGGTGTCCGGTGAACGGCGCGGCCGCGGTCCGACCGCCCGGGCCCTCGTCGGCGGCCGGCGCCCGGTCGCGCTGGCCCCGGACGGCACGCTCCTCTTCCTGGACGCCGCCACCGGCGCGGTCCGTCACCGCGTGGCCGACGGGGCGGGCGCACTGCTCGCCGCCGACGAGGAACGGGCCTACGTCCTCGACGAAGCCGGGCGCGTCGCCGCGCTGGCGCCCGCGGACCGGGCGGCGCGCTGGCGGGTGCCCTCGCCGGTGCCCGGGCAGGGGTTCGTCGCGGCCACCGGGCAGGGACTGCTGCTCCTGGCGTCCGCGACCGGCGGGGTGGCTGCCCTGTCGGTCTCCGACGGCCGCCTCGTGTGGCGGCGCCCCGCGGGGAGCGACGGCCGGTGGACGGCCATGTCCGCCCGTGTCGTCGTCGCGGGCGGTGGCGGCCACCGGGCCCTGAACTGTTTGGGCAGGTCCGACGGCGAACAGAGGTGGACGCTTCCCGCCGACGACCCGGCCGGCTTCGGCGTGCCCACTCTGGTCGGTGACACCGTGTACGTGGCGGACGGCCGCCAGCTCCGCAGCATCGACGTGAACACCGGGGCTCCGGCCTGGACGGTCCAGGCCGCCGACGAACTGGCACAGGACCAGGCTCCGTTGGTGTCCGGATCCGCCGTCTTCGCGCCGTTGCGCAAGCCCGAGCTCGGCATCCTCGTCGTGGACACCGGGCGGGCGGCCGAACAGTACGCCTTCGCACCGGCCCCCGCGGCGGGGGTACGCGCCGAAACGCCCTGGCGGGGAGCGGTCGTACGGGGCGGCGTCGTCTGGCAGCGCGGCAGCACCGTCCGCGCCCTGCCGGGCATGTGACCGGTCCCGGCCCGGGGCCACGAGGGGGAGGGGAAACGCATGGGACGCGGACATCCGGGGGTGGGGCTGCTGCCCGAGGACCCGAGGGCCACCGGGCCGTACCGGCTGCTGGCCCGCTGGCCCGGCCCCAGGCCGGCCCCGCCGCACCACGGCATGTACGTCGGTCGGGACCGTGATCACGGGCACGCCGTGGTCTGCCTCCTGCCCCCGGCCGCGTACGAGGCCGCCGGGTCGCTGCACCGGGCCCCCGTGCCGGGGGTGCCGGCCGTGTTGGACCTGGGGACGGGGACCGTTCCCTCCTGGGTGGCCCTCGCGTACACCCCCGCCGTGTCCCTGGCCGACGTCGCGGGACGGCCCGGTTCCGGGGCCGGGATCCTGTCCCTGGACCGGTCGGTGGGGGTCGCCGCGGAGGTCGCCGCGACCCTGGCCGCCCTGCACGCGCGGGACATCGGCTACGGCGCCGTGGCGCCCGAAGGGGTGTGGCTCACCACGGGCCGCCCCCTGCTGATGGCCCTGCACGCCTGCCGCACGCTCACCGGACCCGAAGGGGAACCGGCGCCGGAGCCCGATCCGGCGCCGGAGCCCGATCCGGCGCCGGAGCCCGAGCCTGGGCACGAGCACGAGCACGAGCACGAGTCCGCGCCTGGGCCTGGGCGCGAGCCCGAACCGGACCCGGACGGTCGGTCGCGACGCCGGGCCACCGGGCCCGCGCCGGCCGAACCTCGGAGCCGCGTGTCGACGGTTCCCGCCGCCTTCATGGCCCCGGAAGTGGCGGCCGGCCGGCCCTCCTCCGCGGCCGCCGACGTGTACGCCCTCGCGGTCCTGCTGATCCACACGGCCACCGGGCGACTGCCCTTCGGGGACGGCCCGCCGCCGGTGCTGGCCTACCGGGCCGTCCACGACCGGCCCGAACTGCCCGCGCTGCCCGGCGAACTGGGGCGGGCCGTGGCAGCCGCACTGGCACCCGCCCCGGCCGACCGGCCCACGGCCGCCGAGTTGCACCGGGCGATGGCGCTCCACGGATCGGAGACGGCCAGAGGCCCGGCCGACGGGCAGCGGCGGCCGGCAGGGCAGGACGGCCCGTCGCCCGTGGGCCCGCTGCCGGGTCGGATCGTGGCGGCCCTGGCCGTGCGCGCGCAGGAGATCGCCGACCTGGAGACGGAAACCCGGGACGCCGACACCCCGCCCACGGACGCCCCGTACACGGACACCCCCGACCCGGACGCCGGGCGCCGGGTGGACGGCCCGGCCTCCACGGACGACGACCCCTCACCCCGCGGCCGCCCACCGGGGCCCCTCGACGGTCCGCACGGTCAACCGGCAGGCCGCCCGGACGGCGACCCGTACGAACACCCGCACGCCGACCCGCACCCGCGGGGGGCCGGCGGACCGCACACCCCCACGACGCCACCGGGCCCGCGCCCCACCCGCCGCCGGCTCCTGACCCACCTGCTCGCCGGCGCGGCCCTCGGCGCGTCCGGCACGCTCGCCTGGTCCGCCCTCACCGGGGACGACGGCCGGACCGGGCCGACGTCCGGGGCCGGCGCCGCGACGGGCACGAGCCCCCGGGTGCCCGGGATGCCGCCGCCCGCGCTGTGGCGCTTCGACGACAACACGGCCCGTACGCGGCTCCTTCCGGTCACCGGCGCCGACCGCTTCCTGATGCTGCGCGGCGACGACCTGTACGGGCACGACCTGCGGACGGGCAAGGAGGTGTGGCGGATGCCCGGAGTGAGCGGCAGCAGTCCGCTCGCCCAAGTGCCCGGAGACCGCTTCCTGGTGATCACGCGCGAGGGAATGTCGCTCTGCTCGCTGAGCGAGGGCCGGGCCCAATGGCTGCAACGCTTCGAGAACCTCTCCGGCGTCCTGGCCGTCGAAGGCACCACCGCGTGGCTGGTGGTGGGGGACGGGAACCCTTCGGGCGGTCACCTGCTGGCGGCCTTCGACCTGGACCGGCGCAAGGAGTCGTGGCGCACGCCGCTACCGGCCGGCTTCGACTACCGGTTGGCCGCCTTCGTCGGCCCGCGGACCGTCGTCGTGGAGGTGACGGAGCCGCCCCAGGAACTGTTCCACGACGTCACGGCCGTCCGGACGCTGGCGATCGCGGGCTACGACCGGACCGGCGGACGCATGCTCTGGAACCGCTCCTTCCGCGACGTCGACGCCGGCCCCACCTCCGCGGTGGACCCGGCGGCCGGCGGTCGGTTGTTCCTGCTGTCACGAGGGCACGCGCAGGCCTACGACCTGGAATCCGGCACCCGGCTGTGGGAATCGCAGGCCGTGGTCGTCGGTACGAACTGCCGGCCGCTCGTGGCCGGCGGCACGCTGTACCTGGCGGACGACGGTCGGGGCCCCATCGTCGCCCTGGCACCGGACACCGGACGGACGTTGTGGACGCAGAGCCTCGACGAGAACCTGGAGTGGTTCATGGTCGGCGGCATGGTGACGAGCACGTCCGGACGCACCCTGTACCTGTCGACCCTGAACCAGGTCACCGCGACCTCCCTCCCCTCGGGCAAACGCCTGTGGCAGGCGGGGCTCGCCGGGGTGGAGGCCCGTCAACCGTTCCAACTGGTCCCGGCGCCAGGCGTGTTGCTCGTCGCCCGGCCATCGGCGGTGATCGCCCTTCCGGCGGACTGACCGCGCCCGCTCCGCGCGTGGGTCGTCCCCTGAGGGGACCCCCCGCACCACGACCCGGCGCCGTCCACGTGCCGGCCCGGCCCCGCAGCCTCCGCCCGCCCCGCAGCCCCCGTCGCGAAGGATCCCACCGGCCATGTCCACGCTCCTGCCCCTCCTGCCCGACGACCCCGAACGGCTCGGCGCGTACACGCTCCTCGGCAGGCTCGGCGGCGGCGGCATGGGAACCGTTTTCCTGGCCCGCACCCCCGGTGGCCGGCTGGCCGCCGTCAAGACCGTACGGGCCGACCTGCGCGACCGGCCCGGCTACCGGGAGCGCCTGACCCTGGAGGCCGAGGCCGCGCGGTCCCTGGGAGCGGAACACACCGCCGCGTTCCTCGGCGCGGACCCGGACACGACGATGCCGTGGCTGGCCACGGCCTACCTCATGGGCCCCTCGTTGGCCGAGGCGGTGGCGGCCGGGGGGCCGTTGCCCGAGGGGGCCGTCCGCGGACTCGGCACCGCCCTCGCCGCCGCCCTCGCGGCGCTGCACCGTGCCGGACTCGTCCACCGCGACCTCAAACCCTCCAACGTACTGATCACCGCGCAGGGTCCCCGGCTCATCGACTTCGGCCTCGCCCAGGCCCCCGGCAGCCCCCGCCTCACCGAGGCGGGGGGAGTGGCCGGCACACCGGCCTACATGTCCCCCGAGCAGGCCCGGGGCGGGCCGCCCGGCCCGGAGGGCGACGTGTTCGCCCTCGCCGCCGTCCTGGTGTTCGCAGCCACCGGACACGGCCCCTACGACGCCCGCGGCCGGCAGAGCACCCTGCAACTCCTGCGCGACGGCGCCGCCCCCGACCTGACCGGCACCCCCGACGGGCTGCGCGAAACGCTCGCCGCCTGCCTCTCACCGGAGCCGGCGCAACGCCCGCGCCCGGACCGGCTGTCCGAACGGTGGGGGCCGTTCGACGCCGGCGCGTTCGCCGACCTGCTGCCGCAACCGCTCCTGACCGACCTGTCGCGCCGGATCGAGGAAGTCGCCGCGGTCACCACCGCCCCGCTGCGCGCGCCCGCCCCGCGACGCGCCCTCTCCCGCCGCACCCTGATCGCGGGTACTGCGG